>NZ_CDRQYH010000031.1:0-48342 GCF_977039595.1 Enterobacter sp. | reverse complement strand
TTATTGTAGGTGGGCCAGTTGGTGATTTTGAACTTTTGCTTTGCCACGGAACGGTCTGCGTTGTCGGGAAGATACGTGATCTGATCCTTCAACTCAGCAAAAGTTCGATTTATTCAACAAAGCCGATCAGCGGTTCACGCTCGGTCACCTCGAGAACCAGTTTGACCTCTTTACCCTGAAACCCCTTCCCGAAGAGGCGACAGTCCCCGATAAAGGAAGGTGCATTGATGTGTCTGGCGCTGATGTTCACCCCGATATGAAACCCGTCCGGTAGCTTAGGCAACAGTGGTTTAAGCTGTGCGACCAGTTTCGCCATCAACCCTTTGGTTAACGGGATAATTAAACCGCTACGTTCGGCAATCGGAATAAAGACATCCGGCGGGATAAAGCCTGACTTTGGATGTTTCCATCTCGCCAGGACCTCAACGCCGTACAACCCGCCGGTATCCCCGTTCACGATCGGCTGATAATAAGGCTCGATCTCCCCCTGCAAAATGGCTTTGCGCAAATCGTCTTCGAATGAGGTGCTTTTCCCCTTGTAACGACGGATCAAAATGCCCACCGCCACGGATAATGCAAGAATAAGCAGTATCAGGCTCCATCCCTGGTGCAGTAGCCGCGTCAGGCTAAAAAAGGCAGGAGGCTGCCAGGCCAGGCTAAAGGGGAAGTGCGAAGAGGTCGTCAGTGACCCCGCCCACGAGGCCGCTTTCCAGCCGGTCACATCACCGCTGCGGGTAAACATTCTTTCGCCGACAACCAGTCCCAGGCCAACGCTATTTGATGCGCTCGTAATGGCATCCTGCAAATGCGCGTCGCTGATGCTGACCATGACGCGCCCTCCCGCAACGGGCATCTGAAAGACAAGCACCGGCATGCCGTTCACCAGCCGATTGCCGGGTAGCAGCATCAACTTTTCGGCAGGTAAGGTCTCAGGGTGAATAATCAATACGCCATTCCCGGGAAGGGAAGTACAGATGATTCTGCCCTGCTGCTGGATCATGATGGTGCGCAGATGCGGTTTTAGCGCGGCTTCCGTCCCCAGCGCCAGCTGTCCGCTACTGGTACATCCCTGCTCCGCAACGCGCTTCGCCGTGTTGGCCGCACTGACTGCTTCAGCCAGAATACTTTCTATTTTTTGGGTGCCTGCCATCGCGGCATGACTATTACTCAGCTTCGCCATCTGCCATAGCTGCCAGTTAATAATCAGAATGCCGCTCAGAAAAAGAAACAGGGCACTCATAATAGGGATCATCACGTTGCGCACGATTTTTTCCTTAATAGAAAAAACAAGCATGGATGTACTAGAAGAAAAGCCTGTGCTAATCCGGCGTTGCTTATGACAATGAAAATAGCTTAGCTGAGAATTGTCTTAAAAAACTGATGCTTTCGTATGAGTTCACCTGCCCGAATTTGCTCACATGACGTGACTATCAGGCTTGTTCCTTGCCCAGGCTGTGTTAAGCTTTGTGAAATCAGGGAGCGGACTGGATATCTGGAAAATGAAAAAGCTCATTGCCGTTGCTATCGTTTCAACGCTTCTGGTCTTCCTGTCTCTTTATGCCGTCAATGCTGTCATCACAGGACAGCAGAAGAGCAAACAGCTCGAAATATCCCGAACCCTTTTACATTATTCAGAAGACCTGTCCCAAAACGTTGCGCTGGGCCTAAAAAGCATAACGACGCAGGGATGTGATAAAGCCAGCCTTGATAGCTACAGACAAATCAAGCTTAATAATCTTTATTTTGGCGATATAGGTTTTATCGAAAAGGGAAAAATAGTCTGTACCGCTTTTTGGGGGAAACTCGCAACGCCCGTTGCACTTCCTGCAGAACTGCATAAAACGCCGAGAGGCTTTCTCCTGGCCCAGTTTTCGCGAAAAGACTTTTTCACGGGCAACGCGGCAATTTATAACAATATTATTATCTTCACCTCCCGCTATGCTTACGATAGATTCAGCCCGGTTACCGCAAGTTATTCGCTAAGTGCTACCACGAAAGACTTTGGCAGAGTCTTTTTTTCGGCCGCTCCTGAGCTAAATCAGCAGAGCTGGCTGCATTCGACGTTGTTTACCCTGACCCTGACGCAGTGCAGCGCCTTCTGGGACCTGTGTGTCATCGTGAAGCATCATGACGCTGGGCTGGCCTCGTTACCTCCGTTTATCTTTGCGCTTCTTGCGGTCATTCTCTGTTTGATCTGGATCGCGATTACGTTGTTTATCTTCCGAATCTATGAAGATCGTTTTTCTCTGGAACGCACGCTGATCAAAGCCGTCATCACGAATACCATCTGCGTTAACTATCAGCCCATTATCCGCATTCACGATAAAAAAATCGTGGGTGTAGAAGTTCTGTCGAGATGGCGAGATCAAAAGCACGGGGACGTCTCTCCGGAGCTGTTTATTCCATTAATTAAGAAGATTGGTCTGTATAAAAAATATTATAGTAATATTATCGAAAAATCCCTTTCCGAAATTGCCCCACTGGCGATAAAACACCAGCTGATAGTCTCAATCAACGTTGGGCGGAAGGAAATTGAAGATGGACAGTTCATTACCATTTTGCGTCGTGCGTGTTTTGCCAATCACCTTCCCCTTTCCCTGATGAAGGTCGAACTCTCTGAGAAAGCCGTTTCAACGGCAGATATCCTCGAGGGATTCTGTCGGGAGCTCAAATCGCTCGGCGTTAAAATATCAATAGATGATTTTGGCGTGCAAAACTCGAACCTCGCCCGCCTGTCGCTGCTTGAATATGATGAAATCAAAATTGATAAGTCGCTGGTGGACGGCATCAGCGAGCATTATAAGCAAAACATCTTCGCTATCTTCAGCGATGCTCTTGCAAGATTGAATAAAACGCTTGTATTCGAGGGCGTGGAAAATGAAATTCAATATCGCTTTATTGCGGACAGATATCCCGATGCCCTGATTCAGGGATGGTATTTTTCAAAAGCACTCACCCGCAGCGAACTGGCGAAGCAACTCACCGGCGTCACACCGTAATCCAAAACTGGCGTGCCCGTTTTTTCCCGTCGGGCATTTCAATTTTTTACGCAAAAACATATAGTCGTCACAATCAGACGGTAGATTACCCTGAAGCACACTCATATTTTGGTTAAAAACGTGAAATTATCCTTACTATTCCCAGTGGTACTCTTTTGCCTGACCGTTATTTTCGCGCTGTTTATCGACGCCCCCGCTTCGCATATTCTGCGGAAAAAGTGCATGTGGTCCGATAGCGTGATGCTTAGCTGTATCGCAAAGCATCAGCATAACGGTTTTTGAAGCAGGCTATTCATTTCCCCACTGATTGAGGAAGTTCGCAATATCATCAATGCGCCCCGCACGGATCCCGGCCTCAGCGGCCATCTCCTGCTGGGCTTCCTCGCTAATCTCCTCGTTATTCGATAAACGGGTAAGCAGCAGCTGGAAATAATGTGCCAGCGCGTCGAGCTCTGACTCAGCGACGGACTCTGCGGCTTCCGTCGCGTACTCATCGGCAATGTCATAATATTTCAGTGGGATATCGTTGTTCATAACTGTCTCGTCGCTAACCTGTAAGGGTGAAGCCATCAGTATATCGGACGCCTTATCTCAACCAAAGCATTGCTTCAGATGAGCAACGCAAGCAGCGCCGCGAGAGCAGGTACGGCCTGTACATACAAAATTTTCCGGCTGGCGGTGGCTGCGCCAAAGAGCCCGGCGATCAGCACGCAGGTCAGGAAGAAAATGGCCACCTGAATACCCTTTTCGCCGAGCCAGAGGCTCCAGAGCAGACCTGCCGCCAGAAAACCGTTATACAGCCCCTGATTCGCGGCCAGTACGCGGGTATCGCGCGCAAAATCAGGACGCAGATTAAAGGCCTTGTGCCCTGTTTTGGTATTCCACAGGAACATTTCCAGCACAAGAATGTAGAGATGGATGAGTGCAACGACAGCGATAAGAATAGTAGCTAGCATCGTGTTGTCTCCCGCAGGCAGAGGCAAAAAAAACGGGAACCCTCAGGCCCCCGCTCTTGTTTAACCCAGAATCTGGATTACATGTTCGCGATAATCGCGTCGCCAAACTCTGAGCATTTCAGCAGCTTAGCGCCTTCCATCAGACGTTCGAAATCGTAAGTTACGGTTTTCGCGTTGATCGCGCCTTCCATACCTTTAACGATCAGGTCTGCGGCTTCGAACCATTCCATATGACGCAGCATCATCTCTGCGGACAGGATGATAGAGCCCGGGTTCACTTTGTCCTGACCCGCGTATTTTGGTGCAGTACCGTGGGTCGCTTCGAACAGGGCGCATTCGTCACCGATGTTCGCGCCAGGGGCGATACCGATACCGCCAACCTGCGCTGCCAGGGCGTCAGAAATGTAGTCACCGTTCAGGTTCATACAGGCAATCACGTCGTATTCTGCAGGACGCAGCAGGATCTGCTGCAGGAACGCATCGGCGATTACATCTTTAATGACGATCTCTTTGCCGGTGTTCGGGTTCTTGATCTTCTGCCATGGGCCACCGTCGATCAGCTCACCGCCGAATTCTTCGGTCGCCAGCTGGTAGCCCCAGTCTTTGAACGCGCCTTCGGTGAACTTCATGATGTTGCCTTTGTGAACCAGGGTCACAGAGTCGCGGTCGTTGGTGATAGCGTATTCAATCGCCGCACGCACCAGACGCTTGGTCCCTTCTTCGGAACATGGCTTGATGCCGATACCACAATGCTCAGGGAAGCGAATTTTCTTCACGCCCATCTCTTCGCGCAGGAATTTAATCACTTTTTCTGCGTCAGCAGAGTCCGCTTTCCATTCGATACCCGCGTAGATGTCTTCTGAGTTTTCGCGGAAGATAACCATATCGGTCAGTTCAGGGTGCTTAACCGGGCTTGGGGTGCCCTGATAGTAACGAACCGGACGCAGACACACGTACAGGTCCAGCTCCTGACGCAGTGCCACGTTCAGGGAACGGATACCGCCGCCAACAGGCGTCGTCAGAGGGCCTTTAATAGCAACGCGGTAGTCGCGGATCAGGTCCAGCGTTTCTGCTGGCAGCCAGACGTCCTGGCCATAAACTTGAGTAGATTTCTCACCGGTGTAAATTTCCATCCAGGAAATTTTACGCTCGCCTTTGTAGGCTTTCTCAACAGCGGCATCAACCACTTTCAGCATTGCCGGGGTAACGTCTACACCGATTCCGTCACCTTCGATGAACGGGATAATCGGATTGTGAGGAACGTTAATCTTGCCGTTTTGCAGGGTGATCTTTTTACCTTCCGCCGGAACAACTACTTTGCTTTCCATTAACCTCTCCTTCGAGCGCTTCTGGTTGTTACTGATCTTATGTTAATAAATTGTAATGAGCCCTTCGATAGTACCTGATTGTCCTGCGCCATGAAAGGTCTTCGTTATTAGGCTATAATGCGGCAATTGATAACGCCTGAAAATACCATGAAGAAAACTTCTTTTACAAAACACCGGGTTGAGCGATTCAGCTCGCGACAAGCCGCCAGACGACCGCAAGAAACCCAGCCAAAGCGGGTGATTTTGTTCAATAAACCCTACGATGTTTTGCCGCAGTTTACCGATGAAGCCGGGCGCAGCACGCTGAAGGATTTTATTCCCGTTCAGGGCGTCTACGCAGCCGGGCGTCTGGACCGCGACAGCGAAGGCCTGCTGGTCTTAACCAACGACGGCGCGCTGCAGGCGAGGCTCACGCAGCCGGGCAAACGCACCGGCAAAATTTACTTCGTCCAGGTCGAAGGCGAGCCGGACGAACAAACGCTGGAAAAATTGCGCAAAGGCGTCACGCTGAACGACGGCCCAACCCTGCCCGCAGGTATTGAACGCGTGAATGAACCGGAGTGGCTGTGGCCGCGCAATCCGCCGATTCGTGAACGCAAATCCATCCCGACAAGCTGGCTCAAAATCACCCTTTACGAAGGCCGCAACCGTCAGGTTCGCCGCATGACCGCACATGTCGGCTTCCCTACCCTGCGTCTGATTCGCTACGCCATGGGCAGCTACACCCTGGATACGCTGGCAAACGGCGAATGGCGCGACGCTGCCCCTTAAGGAGAAATGATGTTTAAACCTCATGTTACGGTTGCCTGCGTGGTCCACGCCCGGGGTAAATTCCTGGTTGTCGAAGAGAGCATTAACGGCAAAGCGCTGTGGAACCAGCCTGCCGGACACCTTGAAGCCAATGAAACCCTGCTGGAGGCAGCAAAACGCGAGCTGTGGGAAGAGACAGGCATTCACGCTGAACCCCAGCACTTCATCCGTATGCACCAGTGGATTGCGCCCGACAGCACCCCGTTCCTGCGCTTTTTATTCGCCGTTGAGCTTAGCGAAACGTGCGCCACTGAGCCGCAGGATGACGATATAGACCGCTGTCTGTGGGTCACCGCCGACGAGATCCTGAACGCGCCAAACCTGCGCTCCCCGCTGGTTGCGGAAAGCATTCGCTGCTGGCAGTCAGGCGCACGCCTGCCGCTGGATGTCATCGGCGCATTTAACTGGCCGTTTACAGAGGGTGCCAATGGTGGGGGGGCGTGATAGAATACGCCGCCTTGAAGTTCAATGTCGTGAGTATTCCATGTCAGATAACAGCCAGAAAAAAGTGATCGTCGGCATGTCCGGCGGTGTCGATTCCTCCGTTTCCGCCTACCTGTTACAGCAACAGGGCTATAAGGTGGAGGGCCTGTTCATGAAGAACTGGGAGGAAGATGATGGCGAGGAATACTGCACTGCCGCAGCGGATCTTGCCGACGCGCAGGCCGTATGCGATAAGCTCGGCATTGAACTGCACACCGTTAACTTTGCCGCAGAATACTGGGACAACGTTTTTGAACTGTTCCTGGAAGAGTACAAAGCGGGCCGCACGCCGAACCCGGATATTCTGTGCAACAAAGAGATCAAATTTAAGGCCTTCCTGGAATTCGCCGCGGAAGATTTGGGCGCTGACTACATCGCGACCGGCCACTACGTGCGTCGTGCAGACGTGAATGGTAAAAGCCAGCTGCTGCGCGGTCTGGACGGCAACAAAGATCAAAGCTATTTCCTCTATACGCTGAGCCACGAGCAGATCGCCCAGAGCCTGTTCCCGGTCGGCGAGCTGGAAAAGCCGCAGGTGCGTAAAATCGCCGAAGAGCTGGACCTGATCACCGCGAAGAAAAAAGACTCTACCGGCATCTGCTTCATCGGCGAGCGTAAATTCCGCGATTTCCTGGGGCGCTACCTGCCCGCACAGCCGGGTAAAATTGTCACCGTCGACGGGGAAGAGATTGGCCAGCACCAGGGGCTGATGTACCACACGCTCGGCCAGCGTAAAGGCCTGGGTATCGGCGGAACGAAAGAAGGTAGCGAAGATCCGTGGTACGTAGTCGACAAAGATGTCGAAAACAATATTCTGGTTGTTGCTCAGGGTCACGACCATCCGCGTCTGATGTCCGTTGGCCTGATCGCGCAACAGCTGCACTGGGTCGATCGTGAGCCGCTGAAAGGCACGCTGCGCTGCACGGTGAAAACACGCTACCGTCAGACCGATATTCCTTGCACCGTTACCGCGCTCGATGACGATCGCATTGACGTGCGCTTCGACGAGCCGGTTGCCGCCGTCACCCCAGGTCAGTCTGCTGTCTTCTACAGCGGCGAGATCTGCCTGGGCGGCGGGATCATTGAACAGCGCCTGCCGCTGCCTGCTGTTTAATACGATTGCACACATAAAGGAGACCGTGTGGCGAAGAACTACTATGACATCACCCTGGCGCTGGCGGGAATTTGCCAGTCAGCCCGTCTGGTGCAACAGCTGGCGCATCAGGGTCATTGCGACGCTGATGCCCTGCACGTTTCACTGAACAGCGTTATCGATCTTAACCCCGGCTCGACCCTGGGCGTGTTCGGCGGCAGTGAAACCAATCTTCGTCTCGGTCTTGAAACCCTGCTGGGCGTGCTTAACGCCAGCAGCCGTCAGGGATTAAACGCGGAGCTCACACGCTACACGTTGAGCCTGATGGTGCTGGAGCGTAAGCTGAGCGCAGCAAAAGGCGCGCTCAATACCCTGGGCGATCGTATTGCCGGGCTGCAGCGTCAGCTCGACCATTTTGACCTGCAGTCCGAAACGCTGCTCAGCGCCATAGCCGGCATTTATGTTGACGTCATCAGCCCGCTGGGCCCGCGTATTCAGGTCACCGGATCCCCTGCCGTACTGCAAAGCCCACAGGTACAGGCAAAAGTGCGCGCGTCCCTGCTGGCAGGTATCCGCGCCGCCGTGCTGTGGCACCAGGTCGGTGGTGGCCGCCTGCAGTTAATGTTTTCTCGTAATCGCCTGACCACTCAGGCAAAACAAATTCTTGCTCATTGTTAACCTCCCGGAGTTGCGAATTATGGAATTATCCTCACTGACCGCCGTATCCCCTGTCGATGGACGCTACGGCGATAAAGTCAGCGCGCTGCGCGGGATCTTCAGCGAATATGGTTTGCTGAAGTTCCGTGTTCAGGTTGAAGTACGCTGGCTGCAAAAGCTGGCCGCCCAGGCAGCAATCAAGGAAGTTCCTGCTTTTGACGAAAAGGCAAACGATTACCTTGATAAAATCGTTGCCGAGTTTAGCGAACAAGACGCCGCGCGCATTAAAACCATTGAACGCACCACCAACCACGATGTTAAGGCGGTTGAGTACTTCCTGAAAGAGAAAGTGGAAAGCGTCCCTGCGCTGCACGCCGTGTCTGAGTTCATCCACTTCGCCTGTACCTCTGAAGACATCAACAACCTGTCCCATGCGCTGATGCTCTCCACCGCGCGCAAAGAGGTAGTGCTGCCTTACTGGCGTAAAATCATCGACGCGGTGAAAGCGCTGTCCGTGGAATACCGCGATATTCCGCTGCTCTCCCGTACCCACGGCCAGCCAGCCACCCCGTCCACGATGGGTAAAGAGATGGCCAACGTAGCGTACCGTATGGAGCGCCAGTATCGTCAGCTGGAACAGGTTGAAATTCTTGGCAAAATCAACGGCGCGGTCGGTAACTATAACGCCCACATCGCCGCCTACCCGGAAGTGGACTGGCACCAGTTCAGCGAAGAGTTCGTGACCTCTCTGGGCATTCAGTGGAACCCGTACACTACCCAGATTGAGCCGCACGACTATATCGCCGAACTGTTTGACTGCATTGCGCGCTTCAACACCATCCTGATCGACTTCGATCGTGACGTGTGGGGCTACATCGCCCTGAACCACTTCAAGCAGAAAACCATCGCCGGTGAAATCGGCTCTTCCACCATGCCGCACAAAGTAAACCCTATCGACTTCGAAAACTCAGAAGGCAACCTGGGCCTGGCAAACGCCGTGCTGCAGCATATGGCGAGCAAACTGCCGGTATCCCGCTGGCAGCGCGACCTGACCGACTCCACCGTACTGCGTAACCTGGGCGTGGGCATTGGCTATGCGCTGATCGCGTATCAGTCCACCCTGAAAGGCGTGAGCAAGCTGGAAGTGAACCGTGACCGTCTGCTGGACGAGCTGGATCACAACTGGGAAGTTCTGGCGGAGCCAATCCAGACCGTGATGCGCCGTTACGGTATCGAAAAACCGTACGAGAAGCTGAAAGAGCTGACCCGCGGCAAACGCGTTGACGCCGAAGGCATGAAGCAGTTTATCGACGGTCTGGCGCTGCCGGAGGAAGAGAAAACGCGCCTGAAGGCGATGACCCCGGCGAACTACATTGGCCGCGCCATCACCATGGTTGACGAGCTGAAGTAACGCCCCTCTCCCCCTTTTCGCCCGAAAAGGGGGATGCTTTTCCCCGGTTTACTCAATGTTTATCCCCAAAACAACATAATCAGCGTTAAACTATTCATACCAATTATTTAGGGAGAAGAGATGATGCGCGTACTGGTTGTTGAGGATAACGCATTGCTACGTCATCACCTGAAGGTTCAGCTTCAGGAGATGGGACATCAGGTGGACGATGCTGAAGACGCAAAAGAAGCCGATTATTATCTCAATGAACACCTGCCGGATATCGCCATTGTCGATTTAGGGCTGCCTGACGAAGACGGTCTGTCGTTGATTCGCCGCTGGCGCAGCCATGATGTCTCCCTACCGGTTCTGGTTCTGACCGCCCGTGAAGGCTGGCAGGATAAGGTCGAAGTGCTGAGCGCGGGTGCGGATGATTACGTCACCAAGCCGTTTCATATTGAAGAGGTGGCGGCGCGCATGCAGGCGCTGTTACGCCGCAATAGCGGGCTGGCTTCACAGGTTATTTCCATCCCGCCTTTCCAGGTCGATCTCTCCCGTCGGGAGTTAGCGATCAATGATGAAGTGATCAAGCTTACCGCCTTCGAATACACCATTATGGAAACGCTGATCCGTAACAACGGCAAAGTGGTAAGCAAAGATTCCTTAATGCTCCAGCTTTACCCTGATGCGGAACTGCGCGAGAGCCATACCATTGACGTGCTGATGGGGCGTTTGCGCAAGAAAATTCAGGCGCAGTATCCGCAGGATGTGATTACCACCGTCCGTGGCCAGGGCTACCTGTTCGAATTACGCTAAATGAGACGGATTTTACGCCATATTCTGCCCCTCTCCCTGAGGGTTCGTTTCTTACTGGCAACGGCCGCCGTCGTGCTGGTGCTGTCACTCTCCTACGGCATGGTCGCCCTGGTGGGCTATAGCGTCAGCTTTGATAAAACCACCTTTCGGCTGCTGCGTGGCGAAAGCAATCTTTTTTATACCCTGGCGAAGTGGGAAAACAATCAAATCACCGTCGAAATGCCGGAAAACCTCAACCAGCAGAGTCCAACGCTGGCCCTGATTTATGACGAAAAGGGCAAGCTACTGTGGGCGCAGCGTGACATCCCATGGCTGGTCAAAAGCATTCGTCCGGACTGGCTCAGAACCAACGGGTTTCATGAAATTGAAGCCGATCTCAACACCACCAGCTCGCTGATCCGTGAAGATCGCTCCCTGCAGCAAAAGCTGAACGAGATCCGCGCCGACAATGCCGAAACGGAGATGACGCACTCCGTCGCGATTAACCTCTATCCGGCGACGCTAAACATGCCGCAGCTGACCATTGTGGTGATCGACACCATTCCGGTCGAGCTGAAGCGTTCTTATATGGTCTGGAGTTGGTTCATCTATGTTCTGGCTGCGAATCTCCTGCTGGTGATCCCGCTGCTGTGGGTGGCGGCATGGTGGAGCTTGCGCCCCATTGAATCACTGGCGAAAGAGGTTCGCGAGCTGGAGGAACATCATCGCGAGAAGCTGAACCCGGAAACCACGCGCGAGCTCACCAGCCTGGTGCGAAACCTCAACCGCCTGCTGAAAAGTGAACGCGAACGCTATGATAAATACCGTACGACGCTTACCGACCTGACCCACAGCCTGAAAACCCCGCTCGCGGTCATGCAAAGTACCCTCCGTTCAATGCGCAGTTCGAAGCTGAGCGTCGACGATGCCGAGCCGGTGATGCTGGAACAGATCAGCCGTATTTCCCAGCAAATTGGCTATTACCTGCATCGCGCCAGCATGCGTTCCGGCAGCGCGCTGCTGAGCCGCGAGCTGCACCCGGTTGCCCCGCTTCTGGATAACCTCACGTCCGCCCTCAACAAGGTGTATCAGCGTAAAGGGGTGAATATCAGCCTCGATATCTCGCCAGAGATAAGCTTTGTGGGTGAAAAAAATGACTTCATGGAAGTGATGGGTAACCTGCTGGATAACGCCTGCAAATACTGCCTGGAGTTCGTGGAAGTTTCTGCGCGCCAGACGGAAACCGAGCTGCATATTATCGTTGAGGATGATGGCCCGGGGATCCCGCGCAATAAGCGTGACGTGGTGTTCGATCGCGGTCAGCGCGCCGATACGTTACGTCCAGGACAGGGCGTAGGATTAGCCGTCGCGCGCGAGATTGTCGATCAGTACGACGGGAAAATCGAAACCAGCGAAAGCTTACTGGGCGGCGCCAGAATGGAGGTCATTTTTGGTCGCCAGCAGCCCACATCGAACGATAGTTAACCCGTTATGTGAAAAATGCGAGGATCTCGCAGCCGGGGGGCTGAGCTTCCGTTATAATCCGAGTCAGTAAGAGCCTGCGGAATAAAAAAATTATGGATTATCACTTAACGCTTAACTGGCCCGAGTTTATTGAACGTTACTGGCAAAAACGCCCGGTGGTTCTGAAACGCGGGTTCAGCAATTTTGTCGACCCCATCTCGCCTGACGAGCTGGCCGGTCTGGCCATGGAAAACGAAGTCGACAGCCGTCTGGTCAGCCACCAGGACGGGAAATGGCAGGTTAGCCACGGTCCTTTCGAAAGCTACGATCACCTCGGTGAAAACAACTGGTCGCTGCTGGTGCAGGCGGTCAACCACTGGCACGAGCCAACTGCCGCCTTAATGCGTCCGTTCCGCGCCCTGCCCGACTGGCGCATGGACGATCTGATGATCTCCTTCTCCGTGCCTGGCGGCGGCGTGGGCCCGCATCTGGACCAGTACGACGTATTCATCATTCAGGGTACGGGCCGCCGCCGCTGGCGCGTGGGCGAAAAAGTACCTATGAAGCAGCACTGCCCGCATCCGGACCTGCTGCAGGTTGATCCGTTTGAAGGGATTATCGACGAAGAGCTGGAGCCGGGCGATATTCTCTACATTCCGCCTGGATTCCCTCACGAGGGTTACTCGCTGGAAAACTCCCTCAACTACTCCGTGGGGTTCCGCGCGCCAAGCGGCCGCGAGATGATCAGCGGATTTGCCGACTACGTTCTGCAACGCGAGCTGGGCAGCTATCGTTACAGCGACCCCGATGTGCCTGCACGCGAGCATCCGGCCGATATCCTGCCTGCAGAGCTGGATAAGCTGCGCGGCATGATGCTGGATTTGATCAACGAACCGGAACATTTCCGTCAGTGGTTTGGCGAGTTTATCAGCCAGTCTCGTCATGAGCTGGACGTTGCGCCACCGGAGCCGCCTTATCAGGCTGACGAGATTTATGATGCGCTCCAGCAGGGCGACAAGCTGGTACGTCTGGGCGGGTTGCGCGTGCTGCGCATTGGCGAGGAGGTATTCGTCAACGGCGAGAAGCTGGACTCTCCGCACCGTCCAGCGCTCGAATCCATAGCCAGCCATCTGGTGCTGACTGCCGATACCTTTGGCGATGCGCTGGAAGACCCGTCTTTCCTCGCGATGCTGGCCGCGCTGGTTAACAGCGGGTACTGGTTCTTTGAGGACTGAGTCGCCTTAATGCCCGGTGGCGCTTTGCCACCGGGCTTTTCTTACCGCTTCGCGGTCAACTCCGCTATCCGCACTATCACCTTCACCGCTTTTTCCATTCCTTCCAGCGTCACAAACTCATGCTTGCCATGGTAGTTGTAGCCACCGGTAAACAGGTTCGGGCACGGTAGCCCCATGAATGACAGCTGAGAACCGTCGGTGCCGCCGCGAATCGGTTTTAATATCGGTTCAATATCGCAGTCGCGCATCGCCTGCTGGGCGATATCGAGAATATGCGGATGCGCCATCACCTTCTCGCGCATATTGTAATAGCTGTCTTCGATGATGAGCTCAATGTAGCAGTCGGGATGCAGGCCCTTACCCACCTTTTTGGCGATCTCCATCATCTTACGCTTGCGTGCCTCAAAGGCTTTACGGTCGAAATCGCGGATGATGTAGTGCATCTGCGCGCTGTCCACGGTGCCTTTGATGCTGGTCAGGTGATAGAAACCTTCATACCCCTCGGTCTGTTCGGGGCTCTCTTCCGCCGGGACTTCCGCATGAATTCGCGACGCCAGCGACAGCGCGTTCACCATGACGCCTTTCGCCGAACCGGGGTGAACGTTGTTGCCGACAATTTTGATCGTGACGGACGCGGCATTGAAGTTTTCATATTCCAGCTCACCGACGCCACCACCGTCGACGGTGTAGGCCCACTGGGCGTTAAAGGCGTCCACGTCGAAGTGCTTCGCGCCCTTGCCGACCTCTTCATCCGGCGTAAAGGCCACGCGGATGTCGCCGTGCGGAATATCTTTGCCCTTCAGCACCGCCAGCGCCGTCATGATTTCCGCGATCCCCGCTTTGTCATCCGCCCCCAGCAGGGTTTTCCCGTCGGTGGTGATCAGCGTCTGGCCCAGCAGCTGATGCAGCACCGGGAACATCACGGGCGAGAGCACTTCGTCGCCAATGCCCAGCGCAATGTCGCCGCCGCGGTAATTTTCCACAATCTGCGGATTCACATTTTTACCGCTAAAATCAGGAGAGGTGTCGACATGGGAGATAAAGCCAATCGCCGGAATGTCACCCGGGACATTCGCCGGCAGCGTTCCCATCACAGTGCCTTTCTCGCTTAACGTGACGTTGACCAGCCCCATGGCGTCAAGCTGCTCTTTCAGCAGGTTTAATAACTTCCACTGGCCTTCGGTGCTCGGCACCTGGCGAACACCCGGTTTAGATTGGGTATCCAGCGAAACGTACTGTAAAAAACGCTCAAGTAATTTATCCATGCAGTCACCCTCACTTTTTGTGACAACATTATCAATAAGCATCAAAACGCAAATATTGCGTCAGGTCACTTTTATCCCGCAAACGAGAATATTTTCCGTTTATATCGTTATGCGTTAGTAAATGTAGCTTATGAATCAGTGACAAGGATTGGCGATTACCGGGGATTGCCGTAGAATGTCCGCCCTCATTACGAGTCACCAAGGTGGTTACACACAAACCCCGCTTCAGTCTTCTGCCTGAGGCGTCTATATGGGACAGCGCAAAAATTGAATACACAAACCCGTTCACCGCTGGTGAAACTGGAACGAATTCGTAAAAGTTTTGATGGCAAAGACGTTATTTCCGACCTCACTCTCACCATCAATGACGGTGAGTTTCTGACGCTGCTTGGCCCCTCCGGCTGCGGCAAAACAACCGTACTGCGCCTTATCGCCGGGCTGGAAAGCGTCGATAACGGCCATATCCATCTAGAGAACCAGGACATTACCCGGGTTCCTGCCGAAGATCGCCACGTTAATACCGTCTTTCAGAGCTATGCCCTGTTCCCGCACATGACCGTTTTTGAAAACGTGGCGTTTGGCCTGCGGATGCAAAAAACCCCGGCGCATGAGATCGAACCGCGCGTCACCGACGCCCTGCGCATGGTACAGCTTGAGACGTTTGCCCAGCGTAAACCCCATCAGCTTTCCGGTGGCCAGCAGCAGCGCGTGGCCATCGCCCGCGCCGTGGTTAACAAGCCGCGTCTGCTCCTGCTGGATGAATCCCTCTCCGCGCTGGATTACAAGCTGCGCAAGCAGATGCAGAACGAGCTCAAAGCCCTGCAGCGCAAGCTCGGCATTACCTTTGTCTTCGTCACCCACGATCAGGAAGAAGCCCTGACCATGTCAGACCGCATCGTGGTGATGCGCGACGGCAAAATCGAGCAGGACGGCACGCCGCGCGAAATCTACGAAGAGCCGAAGAACCTGTTTGTCGCCAGCTTCATTGGCGAGATCAATATCTTTGACGCCACGGTGATTGAACGTCTGGACGACCAGCGCGTGCTCGCCAGCGTCGAAGGACGCGAATGCAATATCACGGTGAATTTCCCCGTCGAGAAGGGACAAAAGCTCAACGTTCTGCTGCGCCCGGAAGATCTGCGCGTCGATGAAATCCACGGCAATACCGAGGCCGAAGGGTTAATCGGCTATATCCGCGAGCGCAACTACAAAGGGATGACCCTGGAGTCTGTCGTCGAGCTGGAGAACGGCAAAATGGTGATGGTCAGCGAGTTCTTTAACGAGGACGACCCTGACTTCGACCACTCGCTCGACCAGAAAATGGTTGTCAACTGGGTAGAAAGCTGGGAGGTTGTGCTGGCTGATGAAGAACACAAGTAAGTTCCAGAATGTGGTGATTGCCACGATCGTCGGTTGGCTTGTGTTGTTTGTCTTTTTACCCAACCTGATGATCATCGCCACCAGCTTCCTGACCCGCGACGACGCAAACTTCGTTTCGCTGGTCTTTACGCTGGATAACTACGCGCGCCTGCTCGATCCGCTCTATTTTGACGTGCTGCTGCACTCGCTCAATATGGCGCTAATTGCCACCGTTGCCTGCCTGGTGCTCGGGTATCCCTTCGCATGGTTCCTCGCGGGCCTGCCGCAAAAGGTGCGGCCCCTGCTGCTGTTTTTACTGATTGTTCCATTCTGGACCAACTCGTTAATCCGCATCTACGGGCTGAAAATCTTCCTCAGCACCAAAGGCTACCTCAATGAGTTTCTACTGTGGCTGGGGGTGATTGATACGCCGATCCGCATCATGTTTACCCCGAGCGCGGTCATTATCGGCCTGGTCTATATCCTGCTGCCGTTTATGGTAATGCCGCTTTACTCCAGCATTGAGAAGCTGGATAAACCGCTGCTGGAAGCGGCAAGAGATCTGGGAGCCAACAAGCTCCAGACCTTTATCCGCATTATCATCCCGTTGACCATGCCCGGCATTATCGCGGGCTGTTTGCTGGTAATGCTTCCGGCCATGGGTCTGTTCTACGTTTCTGACCTGATGGGTGGCGCGAAAAACCTGCTGATTGGGAATGTGATCAAGAGTCAGTTCCTGAACATTCGCGACTGGCCGTTCGGGTCCGCCACCAGCATCACGCTGACGGTGGTGATGGGTCTGATGCTGCTGGTCTACTGGCGCGCTTCACGGCTGCTGAACAAGAAGGTGGAACTCGAATGATCGGTCGACTGCTTCGCGGCGGTTTTATGACCGCCATTTACGCTTACCTGTATATCCCGATCGTTATTTTGATCGTGAACTCGTTTAACAGCTCACGCTTCGGGATTAACTGGCAGGGCTTTACCACCAGCTGGTACAGCCTGCTGATGAACAACGACAGCCTGCTGCAGGCCGCTCAGCACTCGCTGACGATGGCGATCTTCTCCGCCACCTTCGCCACGCTAATTGGTTCACTGACCGCCGTGGCGCTCTACCGCTACCGCTTTCGCGGTAAACCGTTCGTCAGCGGCATGCTGTTTGTGGTGATGATGTCGCCGGATATCGTGATGGCGATTTCGCTGCTGGTGCTGTTTATGCTGCTGGGCGTACAGCTTGGCTTCTGGTCGCTGCTGTTTTCCCATATCACCTTCTGCCTGCCGTTTGTGGTGGTGACCGTCTTTGCGCGCCTGAAAGGGTTCGACGTGCGCATGCTGGAGGCGGCGAAAGATCTGGGCGCCAGCGAGATGACCGTCCTGCGCAAAATCATCCTGCCGCTGGCGATGCCCGCCGTGGCGGCCGGATGGCTGCTGAGCTTTACCCTGTCGATGGATGACGTGGTGGTCTCCTCCTTCGTGACCGGGCCGAGCTATGAAATTCTGCCGTTGAAAATCTATTCGATGGTGAAAGTCGGCGCTTCACCCGAGGTGAACGCGCTGGCAACCATTTTGCTGGTATTTTCGCTGGTTCTGGTGATCGCCAGCCAGGTTATTGCTCGTGATAAAACAAAATCTCAGGGGACAATGAAATGAAAAAAATGCTCGCCGCTGCGGCGCTGGTGCTCGGCATGGGTTCCGCGCACGCTGATGACAGCAAAACGCTCTACTTCTACAACTGGACCGAGTACGTGCCGCCGGGCCTGCTGGAACAGTTCACAAAGGAGACGGGCATCAAAGTGATCTACTCGACCTACGAGTCGAATGAAACCATGTACGCCAAGCTGAAAACTTACAAAGATGGCGCGTACGATCTGGTGGTTCCTTCCACCTACTTTGTCGACAAAATGCGCAAAGAGGGCATGATTCAGAAGATCGATAAAACGAAGCTAACCCATTTTTCAAACCTCGATCCTGAGATGCTCAACAAGCCGTTCGACCCGAATAACGACTACTCCATTCCGTATATCTGGGGGGCAACCGCGATTGGCGTTAACAGCGAGGCCGTCGATCCGAAATCGGTGACAAGCTGGGCCGATCTGTGGAAACCGGAATACAAGGGCAGCCTGCTGTTGACAGACGACGCGCGCGAAGTGTTCCAGGTGGCACTGCGCAAGCTGGGCTACTCGGGCAATACGACGGATCCTAAAGAGATTGAAGCGGCGTATGCCGAGCTGAAAAAGCTGATGCCTAACGTGGCGGCATTCAACTCTGATAACCCGGCAAACCCGTATATGGAAGGCGAAGTGAATCTGGGGATGGTCTGGAACGGCTCCGCGTATGTTGCCCGTCAGGCCGGTACGCCGCTTGAGGTGGTCTGGCCGGAAGAAGGTGGGATCTTCTGGATGGACAGCCTGTCTATTCCGGCCAATGCGAAAAACGTTGAAGGGGCGCATAAGCTGATTAACTTCCTGCTGCGCCCAGACGTGGCGAAACAGGTTGCCGAGACGATTGGCTACCCGACGCCAAACCTCGCCGCACGCAAGCTGCTGAAGCCTGAAGTGGCTAACGATAAATCGCTCTATCCGGATGCCGAAACCATCAGCAAAGGCGAATGGCAGAACGATGTCGGCGACGCCAGCCGCCTCTACGAAGAGTATTACCAGAAGTTAAAAGCGGGCCGGTAACGGTATCGCGTTCTTCCTCACGCCGCCTGTACGGCGTGAGGAAGGATTAACTGACCGCATTCTCTCCTGCCCAGATCGTCGCCTTTCGCATCGCCTCAACCACTTCTTCATCCGACAGCCCCAGCCTCTGACGTACTCTGGTCGCTTCGTCCCACTGCTGCTGTTCATAGTAACGGCAAAGGTTAATCATATCGGCTAACCGTCCCTCCTGGTGACAAAGCGCGTTGCTTACGCTCTGCGGGACCGCAATTTGCTTCATCAACTCTGCCATCGGCAGCTCAAGGAGGGTATCCAGAAGAGAAAACAGGCCGCACATGAACGCATTTTCAGCCAGAATCGGTTCGTTCATCGTCTCTGCGATCAGCTCGCAGAACTTGCCGCGCATCATGCTCAGCGGATAAAGCTCGCTGACGGTATCATTGCCCGCACTGGCGAGGACCACGACGGCAACAAACCGTCGGAGCTGATTTTCGCCAAGATACCTGAGCACCTCGCTCAGGGTTAACTTGCTGAAATTACAGGCACCGACATGCTTAAACGCCGTATGCTTCATATAGCGCATGATTTTATAAGAGAGCGTGAGATCGGTTTTTATCAACGACTCGATAATTCGAAAATCAGGCTTATTGCGTCCGACCTCCATTTGCAGTCGAAAAATCGCCAGCTGATTTTGCGACAGCCGTTTGTATTTAATGACCTCCGGGCGGCAGAAAAAATAGCCCTGAAAAAGGGAAAACCCCTCGTCCCTGTATTGGTTGAATTCCTCTTTAGTCTCAATTTTTTCAGCGAGATATTTAATATGACCGGTCAGATGTTTACGCGTTTTCAGATACTGTTTAATTTGCGCTAAGGTGTAATTTCTGACGTCAAATTTCAGTATTGAAATATAGGGTAAAAAAGCATCCCATTCTGGTGCAAGGGTGAAATCATCAAGCGCAAACTGATAACCATGCGCATTCATCTCCCTGACGGCCTGCAGCAGTTCCGCTCCCGGCACAGCATCTTCAAGGATCTCAATGACCACGCTCTCTTTATCCAGCGCTTCTCCACTGCGGTCTATGACCATTCGCGAAGGGAAATTAATAAACGAAGTATGTGCCCCGGCGATGCGCTGGGACGGCACGCATAAAAACTGATCGGATATCATTCTGGAGGTGGCATATTCCGCCGACACATCCGGAAAACGGTTTGTCATCCCGTCTCTGAAGAGCAGCTCATAGGCCACCGTCTTCATCTCAGGGTTAAAAATGGGTTGTCGCGCAATAAATCCGTACATATCCCATCCTCCTTTACCACTTAATATTTATTAGCATCCTCTTTCTACACGATGATAACGAGCATTATCGAGCGCTATTTTGATTGAATGCACAAAATAAAAGCATCCACACTAATTAACGGGATTAAATATTCTGGAATTTAAATTAAATATATCCGGCGCTCTACAGAAAGAGGATGAAATATCCGATAAGTACTGTGTGCCTGCCCGACATGCACAACATTACGGGAGATGAGAATGAAAGACGCCGTGGTCCGAAAACAAAAAATAAGAGTCAAGACGTTGATGCTATTGTCCATTTTCCTCACCGTGACGGTGGGCTTTACGGCAACGATCGGGTTTATGATGTGGCAGTGGATGGCGCAGCAGGAGGTGCTGGCCAAAAAACATATCCGCCAGATAGCCGAGGTACAGGCTTTACAGGTCAGCAAACAGCTGGATTCCGCCCTGACTGCCGCCCGGGACATGGGCAACAGCGCCCTGGCGCTGCGCGAGGCGGGCGTATCCGATCGCCAGAGCCTGAACCAGCTGCTTATCCACTACCTCTCGGCTCACCCACAGTTTCTCTCCATGTCGATGGCCTTTGAGCCTAACGCGTTCGACGATAAAGATGCCGCCTTTGCCGGTCAGAGCGGTGAAGATCCTGCCGGACGCTACGCCCGCTACGTCGACCGCGATGCCACCGGCAAACCGGCATTACACCTGCTGACTGACATCGAAACACCCGGCAGCGGTGATTATTATTTGCTGCCGAAACAGCGGCATAAAGATGTGATCATCGAGCCCTATATTTACCCCTACAACGGCGTGGACGTGATGCTCACCTCGATTGCCGCACCCATCATGCGTGACGGACAGTTTCTGGGTTCGGTCACCTCTGACTTCTCCCTCGCCACGCTGCAATCGACGATCGGTGCGATTAAACCGTGGAACGGCACAGGCTACGCCCTGCTCCTCTCAGCGGGTAATAACGTGGTGTCCAGCCCGGACAAACGCGCGGCAGGCAAGCCATACGCAGGTCCGATTGCCGGTCATGACGTCACCCGGGTAAACGATCCGCTGCTGATGGAAGAGGTGTTCATCACCTGGCAGGACATCGCCGTCGGTAACAGCCAGACGCCGTGGAAGCTGGCCATTATTACTCCGGTTAGCGAAGTGATGGCCGAAGCGCGGGCATTTTTACTGAAAGCCATCATCATGATGATGTTAAGCATCGTTGCGGTCAGCCTGGTGATGGCCCAGATCTTTACCCGCAAGGTTGACCGTCCGGTTGGAGGGGAACCTTCGGAGGCCGCCGGGATCGCCCTGGCCGTTGCCCGGGGAGATCTGAATAACACCATCCCGGTTCGTTCCGGGGATACCCACAGCATTTTTTATGCCCTGCACACCATGCAGACGCAGCTCAAGCGCATCGTCGACAACATCAGCGAAGCCAGCCACTCCGTGCACGGCAGCACCAGCGAAATTTCGGCGGGCAACCTTGACCTCGCCTCACGTACCGAAGAACAGGCGGCGGCGATTGTTGAAACAGCAGCCAGCATGGAAGAGATTTCGGTCACGGTGAAAAATAATGCCGACAACGCCCACAAGGCGACCACGCTGACCGATCGCGCCGCGAGCCTCGCCGGGCATGGCGAAACGCTGGTAAACGACGTGGTGATGGTGATCGGAGAGATTGACGAGAGCGCGCGTAAGATCGGTGAGATTAACAGCATCGTCGACGGCATCGCCTTCCAGACCAATATCCTGGCGCTGAATGCGGCCGTTGAAGCGGCGCGCGCGGGCGAACAGGGGCGCGGTTTCGCAGTGGTCGCAGGTGAAGTGCGCAACCTGGCCCAGCGAAGCGCCAACGCGGCAAAAGAGATCTCTCAGCTGATTGCCGAGTCCTCAGGCCGCGTCAGCAAAGGCGTTGAGCTGGTCAATGAAACCGGCGTAATGATGAAACAGGTGATTGAGGCGGTGTCGCACGTACATCTGGTCATCAACGACATTGTCCAGGCGCTGGACGAGCAGAACCGCGGGATAAGCCAGGTAAGTACCGCCGTTAACCAGATGGACAGCACCACCCAGCAGAACGCCTCTCTGGTTCAGCAGATCTCCGCTGCGGCGCTCTCGCTGGATGAGCAGGCTAAATCGCTGGAGAAGACGCTGGCGTTCTTCCATTCATAAATAAAAAGGCACCCGCCCGGCGGGTGCCTTTTCAGGCGATTGCCGTTACAGCCCTTTCAGCAGCTTGTCGACAAACTCCGGGACGACCGTGCTTGCCAGGCCATAGTGTTTCTCTTCAAACTCGCTGCCCACCTGGCTTGGCTCAAGGTTGAGCTCTACCGTATGCGCACCGTGCAGCCTCGCCTCGTGAACAAACCCCGCCGCAGGGTAAACGTGGCCGGATGTTCCGATGGCGATAAACACGTCGGCCATCGCCAGCGCGCTGTAGATCTCATCCATTCCCAGCGGCATTTCGCCAAACCAGACCACGTGAGGACGCAGGCGCGACGGGAACTGACAGCAGTGGCACTTATCCTCTGGCAGCACGTCCTCTTTCCAGTCCAGCACCTGACCGCTCCAGGCGCAGCGAACCTTGAGCAGCTCGCCGTGCATGTGGATGATGTTCTTGTTACCGGCCCGTTCGTGGAGGTTGTCGATATTCTGCGTCACCAGCAGAAAACGATCGCCCAGCGTCTCTTCCAGCTTCGCCAGCGCCAGATGCGCCGCATTCGGCGCGACGTCAGGCTGCTGAAGCTGACGACGGCGTGCGTTGTAAAACGCCTGCACGAGATCCGGGTCGCGGGCAAAGCCTTCCGGCGTGGCGACATCCTCCACGCGGTGCTCTTCCCACAGTCCGTCCGCCGCGCGGAAGGTTCGAATTCCTGACTCGGCCGAGATCCCTGCTCCGGTCAGCACCACCACTCTGGGTTTATCCATCGCTTCTGGCATCATTCTGTCTCTGAAAAAGATCCGCTGGCGCAAGCGCTCACGCAAGCGGCGTTTGTTTTTGCGAAAACGGCTGAGTCGACCCTGGCGACGCGACAGCATAGAAACCTCGTAAACTAATCGGTGAGATGAAGGAATGCGGCTCCGCGCATGCCTCCTGCGTCCCCGTGTCGCGCGCGTTCAATACGCGGCACGCGGGCAACCGGCAATAAATGTCGGGGCAAACGCCCGGACAACCGTTCCGTAATCGCGGTAAAGTTTGAAAGCCCTCCCCCGATCACCAGCAGATCCGGGTCGACGATGGTGAGAATATTTCCCAGACACACCGCCAGCAGATCCAGGTAGCGCTCGACGTGCTCACGCGCCTGCGCATCCCCTTGCTCCCACAGGGTAATGATTTGAGGGGCCTCAAGTTTCTGATGATAGAAGTGTTCGTAAAGCCATGCAAACCCGCGGCCTGACAGGTAGTTCTCAATACAGCCGTGCTGCCCACAGCCGCAGCGTGTCAGCGGGAAATCACGCCCCACCACTTCCAGCGCGTCCACCGGCAGGCGGATATGGCCAAACTCGCCGGTAATGTAGCTGCGGCCGGTGATGGGCTTACCGTTGATGATGATTCCTCCGCCGACGCCGGTACCGAGGATCAGCCCCATCACCAGCGGGTAGCGACGAAACTCATCATCCCAGGCTTCAGAGAGCGCGAAGCAGTTGGCATCGTTGTCTAAACGCACGTCGCGTTCAAGGAGAGCAGAGAGATCGGCACGCAGCGGTTTACCGCTGGCGGCAGGCACGTTGGCCGCGTACAGCGTGCCGTCGTCGGTTTCGGGCATGCCCGGAATACCAATGCCAACGCTGCCTTTGACCCCAAAGCGTTCATCCGCCTGAGCCACCA
This sequence comes from Enterobacter sp., assembly GCF_977039595.1. Lineage (NCBI taxonomy): Bacteria > Pseudomonadati > Pseudomonadota > Gammaproteobacteria > Enterobacterales > Enterobacteriaceae > Enterobacter > Enterobacter sp. The sequence continues at coordinate 24,725 of NZ_CDRQYH010000031.1, read as the reverse complement.
GCGCGGCAATGGCGGTTAAAAATGCGTCATAACTTTCGCGCGGCGTAGGAACGCGGGTTTCCCACTGCAGTTTGAGGTTTTTATCAAACACGCCGAGCGCAATCTTGGTGCCGCCAATATCAAATCCGTAATACATAACGCATTCCTCTTTTAACCTGGCGGCCCGAAAGCCGCTAGATCGTGACGTAATTACTGGCCACTTAATACCCTCGCCGGATCAATTCGGCTTGCGCGACGCGCCGGATACCAGCTTGCCAGCAGACTCAGTAAAAGTGCTGTAAGCAGCACATAAAAAACATCCAGCCAGTGCAGTTCAGACGGCAGGAAGTCAATAAAATAGATGTCACCCGACAGGAACTGGTGGCCAATAAGCTTTTCAATCCCGTTTATAATCGGCGTCAGCTGCAGGGAAACCACCACGCCAATCACTACGCCGCACAGGCTGCCAAACAGCCCTGCCAGCAAACCGTACCAGACGAAGATGGCGCGAATAAGACCGTCTTTCGCCCCCAGCGTACGCAGCACGGCGATGTCGCCGCTCTTGTCCTTGACCGCCATCACCAGCGTCGAAACGATATTAAAGCACGCCACGCCAATCACCAGCACCATCGCCAGATACATGATGGCGCGGATCATCTGGATATCACGGTACATATACCCGTAAGTACCGATCCAGCTTTTGATGTAGACATAGTTATTGGTCACGCTGCCCGCGTCACGCACCAGTTTGTTGGCGTTAAAGACGTCGTTCACCTTAATGGCAATGCCCGTCACGCTGTCGCCCATGTCGAGATACTGCCGCGCATCCTCCATCGGCACCATCGCAAAGCTGTGGTCAAGCTGACCGCTCAGCTGAAGAATACCGGTAACGTGCAGGCGCACGCGTTTTGGCTGCTGCAGTTTGTGGTCGGTGCTGGCGTTCGGGATCATGATTGACACCCAGTCGCCCTGCTTCACCTTCAGAGCATCGGCAACGCCTTTACCCATGATGATCTGCTGCTCGCCAGCTTTAAAGTTGGCCCAAGCGCCGTTCTGCACATAGTTCGGCAGCGCGCTGAGACGCGCTTCCTGCGCCGGGTTCACCCCTTTCACCTGAATGGCGCGCAGGTTTACCCCGCTTTCCACCAGCCCGGTAAAGTTAATGTAGGGCGCGGCCGCGGCGATGCCCGGCACTTTTTCAACTTTGGTGAGCGCATCGCTCCAGTTCGTCCACGGCTGGTTAACCGGTTCGATCTCCCCGTGAGGCACCACCGCCAGAATGCGGTTATTCAGCTCGCGCTCGAAGCCGTTCATGGCGCTTAAGCCGACAATCAGCACCGCCACGCCCAGCGCAATACCGATGGTCGAGATAACGGAGATCAGCGACACCATGCCGCCGCGACGGCGGCCGCGGCTAAAACGTAAACCGATGAGTAACGATAACGGTGACGCCATTACTCTGCTCCCATCAGGGTCAGTTCCGCGTTCAGATGGCCGTCGCGCATCTCAAGCTGACGTCCCATGCGTTTTGCCAGCTGCAGATCGTGGGTTACGACCAGAAACGCGGTGCCCTGCGAGGCGTTCAGCTCGCCCAGAAGCTGGAAAATACTGTCCGCATTACGGGCGTCCAGGTTCCCGGTGGGCTCATCCGCCAGTACCAGACGCGGGTTGTTGACCAGCGCACGGGCAATCGCCACGCGCTGGCGCTCGCCGCCGGAGAGCTCCGACGGACGGTGGTTACCGCGATGGCCCAGCCCTACCGCCTTCAGCATGTCGCTGGCGCGGGCGTTAATTTCTGCGGGTTTCTTTTTGCCAATCAGCAGCGGCATCGCCACGTTTTCCAGCGCCGTGAAGTCCGGCAGCAGATGGTGAAACTGGTAGATAAAGCCCAGCTCGCGGTTGCGCAGCTCGGCCTTCGCCGCCGAGGACATTTTGCTCATCGGCTGGCAGGAGAAAATCACGTCGCCGTTGGTTGGGGTATCCAGCCCGCCCAGCAGATGCAGCAGCGTACTTTTGCCCGAGCCGGAGCTGCCGACAATCGCCATCATCTCGCCTTCGCCCACGCTGAAGCTCACATTGTGCAGCACGTCGGTTTGCACAGTGCCTTCCTGATAGCGTTTGGACAGGTTGTCGCATTGCAACAGGATCTTATTCATAACGTAAAGCCTCAGCGGGTTGAGTGGCGGCGGCGCGCCAGGAAGGAAAAAGCGTAGAAAGCAGCGCAATGGCCATCGCGGCCAGCGCAATACCGACCACCTGCAGCGGCTCGATAGCCACCGGCAGCGCCGCGCCGTCGAGCAGCGCGCCGATGATCGGCATTAAATTGTTAAGCTGGCTGGCAAGCAGCGCCCCCAGCACCGCCCCGAGCAGCGCGCCGATGATCCCGGCGCTGGCGCCCTGCACCATAAACACGGCCATGATCTGGCGCGGCGTCAGCCCCTGGGTTTGCAGGATAGCAACCTCGCCCTGCTTCTCCATTACCATCAGACCCAGCGAGGTGATGATGTTAAATGCCGCCACGGCGACGATCAGGCTCAGCAGCAGCCCCATCATGTTTTTCTCCATCCGCACGGCCTGGAACAGCTCGCCTTTACGCTCGCGCCAGTCCTGCCATTTGGTGCCGTCCGGCAGTTTTTGCTGGCTGAGGGTATCGACCTTCAGCGGCGCGTCGAGCCACAGTCGCCAGCCGGTGATATTTCCTGCCGGGTAGCGCATCAGGCGTGACGCGTCCTGAATGTTAACCAGCATCTGGTAGCCATCGACTTCGCTGTTGGCAGCAAAAGTACCAATCACGTTAAACAGACGCTGGCTTGGCAGGCGCCCCATCGGCGTAAACTGGCTGGCAGAAGGGACCATTACGCGCAGCTGATCGCCACGGTTGACGCCAAGCTGTCCGGCAAGCTGCTCGCCCAGAATCACGTTGTATTTCCCGGCTTCCAGGTCGGTCTGCTTTACGTTAACGAGATACGGCGTCAGCGGATCGTTTTGCGCCGGGTCGATACCCAGCATCACGCCGACCGCCACGCTGCGGGCGCTTTGCAGCACCACGTCGCCGGTGGTCAACGGCGCTACGCGCGTGACGCCCTGTAACTTCGCCGCGCTTTCCGGCAGCTGCTGCGGGTTAACCGAGCCGTTAGTCGATGAGAGGACGGCCTGCGGCATCAGCCCCAGGATGTTGTTTTGCAGCTCGCGCTCAAAGCCATTCATGACGGAAAGCACCGTCACCAGAGCCATCACGCCAAGCGTAATGCCAATAGTCGATAGCCAGGAGACAAAGCGACCGAAGCGGTCCGCGGCGCGCCCACGCATGTAGCGTAAGCCTATGAAGAGTGTGACAGGTTGATACATGAAGTCCGTCTGTTTGCTGATAGCAGACCCACGAGTATATAAGCGAATCCGTTAAGCGTAAATGACTGAAACCGTAAGCTTTGGTAATCATTTTTCCAAAAAATTCAGATAAATCAGGATACTAATATCTGAAACCGCACCTCGTAACCTCCACCTTTTCCGAAAAACCTCCTGATACAGACTGTTACCCATTACAGCACGGTTTCGTTTAACAACAATTGCTCGTTCGTCTATGGCAATAAGGTAGTTGCGAACAATGAAGCAAAAAGCATTATGGATTAACCAGATAAAAGGGCTGTGTATCTGCCTGGTGGTTATCTATCATTCGGTTATCACGTTTTATCCGCACCTGATCGGGCTGCAACACCCGCTCTCCGGCCTTCTCGCCAAATGCTGGGTCTATTTTAATCTCTATCTTGCCCCCTTCCGTATGCCGGTCTTTTTCTTTATCTCCGGCTATCTGATCCGTCGTTATATTGACGAGGTGGACTGGCGAACCAGTCTCGACAAGCGAATCTGGAGCATTGTCTGGGTGCTGGCGCTGTGGGGGATTTTGCAATGGCAGGCGCTGACACACCTGAACGCCTGGCTGGCGCCCGATCGCGAGCTTGCCACCTCGTCGAACGCGGCCTACGCCGACTCGCTCTCGGGATTTGTGCAAGGCATGCTCACCGCCAGCACAAGCCTGTGGTATCTGTATGCCCTGGTCGTGTACTTCACGCTGTGTAAACTGCTGAGCCGCTGGAAGCTGCCGATGCTGGGACTGCTGGCGCTGGCAAGCATCGCGATCAACTTCCTGCCGCTGCCGTGGTGGGGAATGAACAGCGTGGTCCGCAACATGATCTACTACAGCCTCGGGGCGTGGTATGGCGCGACGCTGATGGCGTGGATGAAAAGCGTCAGCCTGCGCCGCCTCTGGCTGGCAACCGTCGCTTTCGCCGCCGTCTCCGTGGTGCTGTGGTTTGCTAACGTTCCGCTGCTGCTCTCATTGCTGTCGATTGTGCTGATTATGAAGCTATTCTACAGCTTTGAGCAGCGCTATGCCGTTCACCCTGACAACCTGTTGAACGTGATTGGCTCCAATACCATTGCGATTTATACCACCCACCGCATCTTAATTGAGGCCTTCAGCCTGTTCCTGATTGGCGAGATGAATGCCGCTTACTGGCCAGTCTGGGCTGAACTCACCTTAATTCTGGTCTACCCGTTTGCCAGCCTGCTGATCTGTGCCCTGGCCGGACTCGGGGTCCGTAAGATCTCCACCGCGCTGTTTGGCGACGTTTTCTTCTCTCCTCCGTCTACGCTGACCCTGTCCCCCTCAACGCGTTAATGCCCTCTCCGCCCCCGCTACGGGGGCGTTTAGCCCTGCCGTGCGGTTACGATTTGCTTATGCAAAACGATCGAGGATAATAAAGACATTGCGTATCAGTGATATGCCCCAATACTGTTGGTATATCCATAAGAGACTCTGACATAGCCATGCCTGAACACTATCGTTATTCCTTACCTGTCAAAGCGGGCGACCAGCGCCAGCTGGGTGAACTCACGGGCGCGGCGTGCGCCACGCTGGTGGCGGAAATCGCCGAGCGTCATCAAGGGCCGGTGATCCTGGTTGCCCCGGATATGCAAAACGCCCTGCGCCTGCACGATGAAATTCGCCAGTTCACCGATAATCTGGTGTTCAGCCTGGCCGACTGGGAAACGCTGCCCTATGACAGCTTCTCTCCGCACCAGGAGATCATCTCCTCGCGCCTGTCGACGCTCTACCAGCTTCCGACCATGCAGCGCGGCGTGCTGATTGTACCGGTGAACACCCTGATGCAGCGCGTCTGTCCGCACAGCTACCTGCACGGCCACGCGCTGGTGATGAAAAAAGGCCAGCGCCTGTCCCGTGATGCCCTGCGGGCGCAGCTTGACGGGGCCGGCTATCGCCACGTCGATCAGGTCATGGAACATGGGGAATACGCGACCCGCGGCGCGCTGCTCGACCTTTACCCGATGGGCAGCGACCAGCCGTATCGTCTGGACTTCTTTGATGATGAAATCGACAGCCTGCGCGTCTTTGACGCCGACACGCAGCGCACGCTGGAGGAAGTGGAGTCCATCAATTTACTGCCCGCGCATGAGTTCCCCACGGACAAAACCGCTATCGAACTGTTCCGCAGCCAGTGGCGCGATAGATTCGAGGTGAAGCGCGACGCGGAACATATTTATCAGCAGGTCAGCAAAGGCACGCTGCCTGCCGGGATCGAATACTGGCAGCCGCTATTCTTTAACGAGCCGCTGCCTGCCCTGTTCAGCTACTTCCCGGCGAATACGCTGATTGTTAACACCGGCGATATCGACGCCAGCGCCAGCCGCTTTGAAAGCGAAACCCGCGCTCGCTTCGAAAACCGGGGCGTTGACCCGATGCGTCCGCTGCTGCCGCCGGAAGCGCTGTGGCTGCGTACCGACGAGCTCAACGCCGAGCTGAAGCGCTGGCCGCGCATGCAGCTGAAAACCGATTCGCTTGCCGACAAGGCCGCCAACACCAACCTCGCCTTCCGGACGCTGCCGGACCTGGCCGTCCAGGCGCAGCAGAAATCCCCGCTGGATAATCTGCGCAAGTTCCTGGAGTCGTTTACCGGCCCGGTGGTGTTCTCCGTTGAGAGTGAAGGCCGCCGCGAAGCTTTGGGTGAGCTGCTGGGACGCATTAAGGTGGCGCCGAAGCGCATCCTGCGCCTGAGCGAAGCAACCGGAAACGGTCGTTACCTGATGATTGGCGCCGCCGAGCACGGGTTCATCGACACGCTCAACAACCTGGCGCTGATTTGCGAAAGCGACCTGCTGGGCGAGCGCGTCGCGCGCCGCCGTCAGGACAGCCGTCGAACCATCAACCCGGACACGCTGATCCGCAATCTGGCCGAGCTGCATCCGGGCCAGCCGATTGTGCACCTGGAGCATGGTGTTGGGCGCTATCAGGGGATGACCACGCTGGAAGCGGGCGGCATTAAAGGTGAATACCTGATGCTGACCTACGCGAACGACGCAAAACTGTATGTCCCGGTGTCGTCCCTGCATCTGATCAGCCGCTACGCGGGCGGTGCCGAAGAGAACGCGCCGCTGCACAAGCTGGGCGGCGATGCCTGGGCGCGCGCGCGCCAGAAGGCCGCGGAAAAAGTGCGCGACGTGGCCGCCGAGCTGCTTGATATCTACGCCCAGCGCGCGGCCAAAGAGGGCTTCGCCTTTAAGCATGATAAGGAACAGTATCAGCTGTTCTGCGACAGCTTCCCGTTTGAAACCACGCCGGATCAGGCTCAGGCTATCAACGCCGTGCTGAGCGACATGTGCCAGCCGCTGGCAATGGACCGCTTAGTTTGCGGCGACGTCGGCTTCGGCAAAACCGAAGTGGCAATGCGCGCCGCCTTCCTTGCGGTGGAAAACAACAAGCAGGTGGCAGTGCTGGTGCCGACCACCCTGCTCGCTCAGCAGCACTTCGACAACTTCCGCGACCGCTTTGCCAACTGGCCGGTACGCATCGAGATGCTGTCGCGTTTTCGCAGCACCAAAGAACAGACGCAGATCCTCGAACAGGCAAGTGAAGGCAAAATCGATATTCTGATCGGCACCCACAAGCTGCTGCAAAGCGACGTGAAGTGGAAAGATCTGGGGCTGCTGATCGTCGACGAAGAGCATCGCTTCGGGGTGCGCCATAAAGAGCGCATCAAAGCGATGCGCGCCGACGTCGACATCCTGACCCTGACAGCAACGCCGATCCCGCGAACCCTGAACATGGCGATGAGCGGCATGCGCGATCTGTCAATTATTGCCACGCCGCCGGCGCGCCGTCTGGCGGTGAAAACCTTCGTCCGTGAGTACGATAATCTGGTTGTGCGTGAGGCAATACTGCGTGAAGTGCTGCGCGGGGGTCAGGTCTATTACCTGTACAACGACGTGGAAAACATCCAGAAAGCGGCGGACAGGCTGGCGGAGCTGGTGCCGGAAGCGCGCATTGCTATCGGTCACGGGCAGATGCGCGAGCGCGAGCTGGAACGGGTGATGAACGACTTCCACCACCAGCGCTTTAACGTGCTGGTGTGCACCACCATCATCGAAACGGGGATCGACATTCCGACGGCGAACACCATCATTATTGAACGCGCGGATCACTTTGGTCTGGCGCAGCTTCACCAGCTGCGCGGCCGCGTCGGGCGTTCGCACCATCAGGCCTACGCCTGGCTGCTGACGCCGCATCCGAAAGCGATGACCACCGACGCGCAAAAGCGTCTGGAAGCCATCGCCTCGCTGGAAGACCTCGGCGCAGGCTTCGCGCTGGCCACGCACGATCTCGAGATCCGCGGCGCCGGCGAGCTGCTGGGTGAGGACCAGAGCGGCTCCATGGAGACCATCGGCTTCTCGCTCTATATGGAGCTGCTTGAGAACGCGGTTGATGCCCTGAAGGCCGGTCGCGAGCCGTCGCTGGAAGATCTCACCAGCCAGCAGACCGAGGTCGAGTTGCGTATGCCTTCCCTGCTGCCGGATGATTTCATTCCGGACGTGAATACCCGACTGTCGTTCTACAAGCGCATCGCCAGTGCGAAGACGGAAAACGAGCTGGAAGAGATTAAGGTTGAGCTGATCGACCGCTTTGGTCTTCTGCCCGATGCGGCGCGAAATCTGCTGGATATCGCTCGCCTGCGCCAGCAGGCGCAGAAGCTGGGCATTCGAAAGCTTGAAGGCAACGAAAAAGGCGGCGTAATTGAGTTCGCCGAGAAGAACCACGTCAACCCGATGTGGCTCATCGGTCTGCTGCAAAAACAGCCGCAGCATTTCCGTCTGGATGGCCCAACGCGTCTGAAATTTACCCAGGAGCTGACGGAGCGCAAAACCCGCATGGACTGGGTGCGCAACTTTATGCGCCAGCTGGAAGAGAATGCGATCGCATAAATTCCCTTCTCCCCGTTAGCCCAGCGCTAACGGGGGACAATTTACAAACTCTTTGCACTTCACCCGATCTTCCCGACACACCCATTCGCCATAATTATCGTTAACGCCTTATAAAACAATAACCTTATCATTTGCATGGATTATGGTGATGATGACCTCTTCGCGTTTTACTCGTTGGTTAACCCTGATTGCGCTGGCAGCCACCGTTGCGGTTGCGCTTCCCGCTCGCGCAAATACCTGGCTCCTTCCTCCGCCCGGCAGCAAGGTGGTGGGGGAAAACCGCTTTCATGTGGTTGAAAATAATGGCGGTTCGCTGGAAGCCATTGCCAAAAAATATAACGTCGGTTTTCTGGCTCTGCTGCAGGCCAACCCCGGCGTCGACCCGTACGTTCCGCGCGCGGGCAGCGTGTTGACTATCCCGTTACAGACTATCCTGCCGGACGCTCCGCGCGAGGGGATCGTCATAAATCTGGCGGAGCTGCGTCTGTACTATTATCCGCCGGGTAAAAATGAGGTGACCGTCTACCCGATTGGTATTGGTCAGCTGGGCGGCGACACCCTGACGCCGACGATGGTCACCACCGTCTCGGATAAACGCGCGAATCCAACCTGGACCCCGACGGCCAATATTCGTGCCCGTTATAAAGCTCAGGGCATCGATCTTCCAGCCGTGGTGCCAGCAGGCCCGGATAACCCGATGGGTCACCACGCAATCCGCCTGGCGGCCTACGGCGGCGTTTACCTGCTGCACGGAACGAACGCGGACTTTGGCATCGGCATGCGCGTCAGCTCCGGCTGCATTCGTCTGCGCGATGACGATATCAAAACGCTGTTTAACGTCGTTACGCCGGGTACCAAAGTCAATATTATCAATACGCCGATCAAGGTTTCTGAGGAGCCGGGCGGCGTGCGGCTGGTTGAAATTCACCAGCCGCTATCGAAAAACATTGGCGATGACCCGCAGACGCTGCCCATTAACCTGAATGCCGCAATGGTAAGCTTCAAAACGAATGCGAATACCAACAGCGTGGTGATGGAGCGTGCGATGGAAGCGCGGTCAGGCATGCCGACCGATGTCACCCGGCATCACGATGTTGCCCAGCAGTCGATGTAAATCAGAAATAAAAAACGCCCTGCTCAGCAGGGCGTTTTTTATTGCAGTGGCATAAATGAGGGTTTATGCCCGGCTTATTTGTAGATGACAGCCGTGCCGTGCAGGGTGTTAGGACCGGTCACAGAGGTGATGCGGTAAGATTTTGCACCCATCTCTTGCGCTTTTTGCGCCAGCTGATCTTCCAGGGAACCCAGGTTAGTCCCGGCAGACGCAGAAATGGTCCCGACTTTATGCTGATCGACCGGGGTGGACTGTACCTGTACAGCAGCAAAGCTTGCGAAAGAGAGTGAACTCAGAACAGCGGCAGCGATGAGGGTTTTTACGTTTTTCATGATGTTTACCTTTAGCAGATGAATTTGGAGGTCGTTAATCATTTAGTTAACGATCGATAGGTAAATCATAAATGTGATCCACATCACGCGTCAACATAATTTTATAATGACCATTAACTTAATTTTAAAGTCGTTATTTTTCATACTCATATGATTAATTTATTTTTAAGCATTCAGCGCTGGTGGTGACTTGCGTTTATTTTTATAATGGTCATTCAACAAACCAACAGAGGACCAACGGCGCATGACAACCGATGTCACGAGTTGTGCGAAGAAAAGCCGTGGCCGACCAAAAGTGTTTGACAGGGATGCAGCGCTTGATAAGGCCATGACTCTCTTCTGGCAACATGGGTATGAAGCAACCTCGCTTTCCGATCTGGTAGAAGCTACCGGAGCAAAAGCGCCGACGCTGTATGCCGAATTTACCAATAAAGAGGGGCTGTTCAGGGCGGTGCTGGACAGATACATTTCGCGCTTTGCGGCGAAACACGAAGCCCAGCTGTTTTGTGAAGAGAAAAGCGTCGAACAGGCGCTTCGGGATTATTTCACCGCCGTCGCGACCTGCTTCACCAGTAAAGAGACGCCTGCGGGCTGCTTTATGATTAATACCTCTGCCACCCTGGCGGCGTCCTCTAAAGAGATTGCCAATACGGTGAAATCGCGGCATGCCATGCAGGAGGAGACGCTTAGCGCATTTCTGGCTCAGCGGCAGCAGCGCGGTGAAATCCCTGCCCAGTGCAACCCACAGCTGCTGGCGCAATACCTGAGCTGTATTTTGCAGGGGATGTCGATCAGCGCCCGTGAAGGGGCCACGCTGGAAAAACTGCAGCATATTAGCGAAACCACGCTGCGGCTGTGGCCTGAGCTACTGAAAATCTGAAGCAAAAAAAAGCTCCTCAGCCTGAGCGCATGAGGAGCTAAATTCAGAGAACATCTTTTTTACACTTTGTTATTCAGAACCAGCTGGCCGTTTCCATCCAGTGGAATTTGCGTGCCCGGGTCTTTATCCATGCGGATTTTGCCCTGCTGATCGCCAATTTTGTACGTCACGTCATAGCCCAGCATTTTTTCCGACTTGTCATAGACGGTTTTGCAGCGCTGCTGAGTCGTGGTGTAGGTATCGTTATCCTGCATCGCGCCCTGCACTTGGTTACCGGCATAGCCGCCACCCAGCGCGCCGACCACGGTCGCCACATCTTTACCCCGGCCGCCGCCGAACTGGTGACCAATCACGCCACCCGCTACCGCGCCCAGAACAGAACCGGCGATACGGTTTTCATCCTGCACCGGACGACGATGCGTCACGGAGACGTTACGGCACTCCTGACGAGGCGTTTTTACCGTTTCTTTAATCGGTGTAGCAGAAACCACCTGCGCATACTGCGGGCCGCGATCTAATACGTTGAGACTGGCAACGGCAGCCACACCTAACGCAGCCGCGACGCCAATCCCTATACCCGCCAACATTGATTTATTCACGGGACTTCCTCCTTTGTTGCTATTGGTAACAATTTTGCAATGGAGGCACGGCTTCGCCAATCAGATAAAGGATCAAAAAAGGGGCGTTCAGAGGAGATATATTGTATTTAGGAGAACTCTTAAGCACTCAATCTGTGATCTACAGCATGAAATGCTAAAAACTCCCTCTGGAGAGCCCGGAGGGAGTGAAAGATTAGTGCAGCTTCAGACGCGGACGGATCACGCGGTTGATTCTGCCGACCAGCATCATCAGCCCGGTTTTGAAATAGCCGTGCAGCGCAATCTGGTGCATACGATACAGGGAGATATACACGAAGCGGGCAATGCGCCCTTCTACCATCATCGAGCCGCGCATCAGGTTACCCATCAGGCTGCCGACGGTAGAGAAGTTTGACAGAGACACCAGAGAACCATGGTCTTTGTAGACATAGGCCTTCATTGGCTTGCCTTTGTACTGCGCCAGAATGTTGTGCAGGACCAGGCTTGCCATCTGGTGTGCGGCCTGCGCGCGAGGCGGCACAAATCCACCTTCAGGACGCGCGCAGGAGGCGCAGTCACCGATAGCAAAGATTTCAGGGTCACGCGTGGTTTGCAGCGTTGGCTCGGTTACCAGCTGGTTAATGCGGTTGGTTTCCAGGCCGCCGATATCTTTCATAAAGTCAGGCGCTTTGATGCCGGCCGCCCAGACCATCAGATCCGCTTTGATATACTCGCCGTCTTTGGTGTGCAGGCCGCCTTCGTCGGCGCTGGTCACCAGGGTCTGCGTCAGAACCCGCACGCCCAGCTTGGTGAGTTCATTGTGCGCCGCACCGGAAATACGCGGAGGCAGTGCGGGCAGAATGCGTTCACCGGCTTCGACCAGCGTGACGTTCAGCGCTTCATTCGTTAATCCTTTGTAACCGTAGCTGTGCAGCTGCTTCACCGCATTGTGCAGCTCCGCAGACAGCTCAACGCCCGTCGCACCGCCGCCGACAATGGCGATATTTACCTTACCGTTCGCACCCATATTGCTGGTGTACTTCAGGAACAGGTTCAGCATTTCCTGATGGAAACGACGCGCCTGGTGCGGGTTATCGAGGAAGATACAGTGCTCTTTCACGCCCGGCGTGTTGAAGTCGTTGGAGGTACTGCCGAGCGCCATGACCAGCGTGTCATACGCCAGTTTGCGCTCAGGAACCAGCAGCTCACCTTTTTCATCGCGCAGCTCTGCCAGGGTGATGGTTTTGCTTTCACGGTTGATGTCTACCACCGAGCCCAGCTGGAACTGGAAATGGTGGTTGCGCGCGTGCGCCAGATAGCTGAGCGCGTCCACGCCTTCATCCAGAGAACCGGTCGCCACTTCGTGCAGCAGCGGTTTCCACAGGTGGCTGTGGTTACGATCCACGAGCGTGATTTTGGCTTTTTTACCGCGACCCAGCTTCTTACCCAACTGTGTCGCCAGCTCCAGCCCGCCAGCACCACCGCCTACAATCACTATCTTTTTCAATGGCGTAGTCAACGTGACCCCCTCAAATTATTAACCAATTGTTAATTAAAAGTTATAAAAATAACCCTTAATTAACAACAGGTTACAGCACTGAAACCATTCAGGTGCATTGAGAATACCACGTCAGGCGCATTGGTCATACCAAAATTGATATGCATCAAGTTTTGATGGCTTAAAAGTAGACAATTCTGGTCAAAAAGAAAGCCCGGCACGCTTTCACGGCCGGGCTTCGACGCCTGCAGGTAAGGAATTAACCCAGCGTTTTAAATGCTTTGATACGCTGCAGGTGCGGGGAGATGTTTTTGAACTTGTGGGTCTGTTCTTCGTCCCAGACAATTTCGTAATAATGATGCAGCAGCTCTGCCGCCCGGTGACTGTTGAGCGCCTCATCGTTACGCGACAGGATCACCAAACAGCGGTCACGGTTTTTCTCACGAAAATTACTCACGCACTTGGTTGCAATATCGACATACTCTTCCGGGCGGTCAATTTTGCCTTCCATGTTCTCGTTCGGGAACAGGTTAGGATTGAATACCACCTGACGGATGTCGCACAGGAAGCCAATGCGCTCCGCCCAGTAGCCGCCCAGCCCCACGCCGCAGATCAACGGGCGATCGTCGACGTTGAGCTGCAACATCTTGTCCACCTCTTTGAGCAGATGCTGCATATCATGCTTCGGATGGCGCGTGCTGTAGCTGATCAACCGTACATCCGGATCGATAAACTGCAGCTGCAGCACCTTCTCATGATTACCAGGGCTGTTTGAGTCAAAACCGTGTAAATAGATGATCATCGTCTTCTCACCACGCTACGCCTTCCGGGAGGGTTTACAGGCTGGCTTTATGTGCCTGCCAGCGCTCATTCAGGTCTTCAAGCCGGGCGTTGACCGTCTTCCAGCGCGCCGAATCCATCAGCTCCTGACGGCTAAATGAACCTTTATGATACAATTGTGTAACACGCTCAGCATTGATCGGCGACAGGTTATCCAGCACGCTAAAGGCACCTTTACGATTATTGCAGACCAGGATCATATCGCAACCTGCATCCAGCGACGCCTGACCGCGTTCAGCGTAGCTGCCCATGATCGCCGCCCCTTCCATCGATAAATCATCAGAGAAGATCACGCCATTGAAGCCCAGCTCCTGACGCAGAACGGTTTTCAGCCAGTGCGGAGAGCCGCTGGCAGGGCGCGGGTCAACGTCGCTATAAATCACGTGCGCAGGCATGATGGCATCCAGCTTGTTGTCAGTGATGAGCGACCTGAACACCGACATATCTTTCGCGCGAATTTCCGCTTCCGGGCGCGGATCGCGAGGGGTCTCTTTGTGCGAGTCCGCCGTAACCGCCCCATGGCCCGGGAAGTGTTTCCCGGTGGTTTTCATCCCGGCATCGTGCATGCCGTCGATGAACCGGGTCGCCATGGCAAGCGCAATGCGCGGATCGTCATGGTACGAGCGCTCGCCAATGGCGGCACTGATATGCCCCACGTCCAGAACCGGGGCAAAACTGATGTCGATATCCATGGCAATCATTTCACTGGCCATCAGCCAGCCGGCCTCCTGCGCCAGTTTCCCGCCCTCTTCCGTGCCGAGCAACGCTGCAAAAGACTGGGCTGCCGGCAGGCGGGTAAACCCTTCGCGAAAACGCTGCACGCGTCCGCCTTCCTGATCGACGGCCACAACCAGATGGTTGCGCGACGCGGCGCGGATCTGACGCACCAGCTCACGCAGCTGCGCCGGATCGTGATAGTTGCGGGTAAACAGGATAAGCCCCCCCACCAGCGGATGCGCCAGAATTTCACGCTCCTCCGCATCCAGCTCAAACCCTTCTACATCCAACATGACTGGACCCACATCCACCTCTCTTATCCTTTAGTTTGTAACTGACGCCAGGCATCGTCTGCCAGCGCAATAAATTGTTTGTCTCTGGACTGCCGATAGCGGATTTCAAACCAGCCAGCCATTAACATGACGACCCAGGGCCGCCAGCGTTTGACCTGACGCTTCAGCGCGTCGGCGTTAATGTGTGCCACCTGGGCGTAATCCATGATGAGCATCTGCCGCGCGGCTTCACTCTCCGTCCAGACGGCCGCCAGCTCCAGCGCGACATCGCCATCTCCGGCATATTCCCAGTCGATGAGCCTGATGCCCGCTGACGTATGCACAATATTTCCGGCATGAACATCCATGTGCAGCGGCGAGAGCCGAATCGGCTGCGGCTCGCCCGTTTTATGCAGCCGCTTGAGATGCGCCAGCCACATTGGGGTGCGTCTGTCAGGCGCGGCCTGCAGCCAGTAGCGTTCCAGCAGCGGGTATAACGTGATTCGCCATCCCAGATGTGGCTGCCGGTGCAGATGATACAGCATCGCCGCGAGCACAGGCGTGTCCGGCAGCGCGCTTTTAACATCACCTTCCAGATAGTCGACGGCCATCCAGCCCTGTCTGAAAAAACGAGGGGCAGGCACGAGATCTGGCGGTAGACGCCTCAGGGCGCGAAACTGACGACGGAAATGGGAGGCAGGCGCATCGGGGTCATGGTTTTGCCGCAAGACCAGACGTTGTTCGCCCTGCGCTATAATGCAACTCGCGCCGCCAAGCCCGGAATGGGCCTGCGGCGCGATAAGGCGGTACTGAGGAAAATAGCGCGTCAGAATCTCTTCACGCGTGCTGTCATTGTTGCGTAACCGCACCTTTACCTGACCAGATAATTTCGCCTGTCTGAACCAGCATCAGCTGCATCTGCAGGGCTGGAGTATTCACGTTACCGGTGGCGTTAGAGTAAAGCACATACTGTGCGCCAACGTTACGGGCAATACCGATCGCCTTGCTGCGGGTACCGAGGCTATCCTGCGGCGAAAGGCCCAGCTGCTGTTTGGCTACCGCGAGCTGTTGAGCTGAGACCAGCGTAAACTTACCGTTGTTTGCCAGGGCATTGCGCAGAGTTTCCGTCGCTTCACCCGCATTCAGCGAACCGTTGGTACGGTTGTTCACGCTATCGACCAGCAACACGCTACCTGCCGTCACGCCCTGTGCCTGCAGCATTTTGCCGACCATGGGCTGCATTGCTCCGTTCCAGTCGTAATGGCGCACGCGCGGCGTGGGTTGTGACGTCTGGTCCGGATGTTCAATCGGGCCTGGCTGTGACGGAATAGACGGCACAGACGGCACGGTTGGCTGCTGCTGCGTTGGCGGCGTCGGCTGTTCAGTGCCCGGTTTCGCCTCTTCCACAGGCGCTGGCTGTTCAGTTCGGGTCACACACCCTGCCAGGAACAGAGCGAAAGCTGTCACGAGCGCATAGCGGCTCAAATTTTTAATCAAGGTTCACCCCTCAGAGATAAAGATAAAGTCTCACCTTATGTGCACCCAGATAGTTGGCGCTGCCATAGAGCGTTACCGACGACCTGGCCGGAATCGTGACGCTGCGAGGCGCCTCCAGCGGATGCATTTCAAGACCTCTTACGTCATACCAGAAAAAACGGTAGTGGACCGTCACAGGTTCATGTCTTTCATTAAAGAGCGTAGAGGAGGCAGATGAGTTGATTTCACTGATAGTCAACGCGGGCTGTTGCGCAGTGATGCCCGCGGCAAGCACGGAGGATTCCATGACCAGCGTCTGTTCATCATTCACGGGGATCGCCGGGCGTGAGCTACACCCAACAATCATCATCGTCATTATCAGCGCTGCAATACGCCCTTTAAGCATGTCAAAGACCTTTATGTGCCAGCATCGGTCCCAGAGGACGTCCACCCAGCAGATGCATGTGAATATGATAAACTTCCTGGCCACCGTGACGGTTGCAGTTCATGATCAGACGATAACCGTCTTGTGCAATGCCTTCCTGTTCAGCGATTTTCGCGGCCACCGTCAGCATACGACCTAACGCCACTTCATGCTCGGTTTTTACGTCGTTTACAGTCGGAATCAGAATATTGGGAATAATAAGGATGTGCGTCGGGGCCTGAGGGGAAATGTCCCGGAAAGCCGTCACCAGTTCATCCTGATAGACGATATCCGACGGAATTTCGCGGCGGATAATTTTACTGAAAATCGTTTCTTCAGCCATGACCTTTTCCTTTTTTGTTTAATCTGGCGCAATGCGTCCGCTGTAAACACACTCCCGGGATCGGTGTGTGACACAATGCAAGAGTATGAGCGAGTTTCTCCTGTCCTTTCAACCTCCTCCCTCGATTTCTTTCCTGAATGTTCATCAGCTGACTGAAGAGTGACCGCTCTTGTGCCTCAGTGGCGTTTTTTAAGACACAAATAAAAAAGGCAGCCATTCGGCTGCCTTAGTCTCCCCAGGTCACAACTTAGTTGCTGCGGATGTACTCATCCATTTCGGTTTTCAGGTTATCGGATTTGGTACCGAAGATTGCCTGTACACCAGAACCTGCAACAACTACGCCCGCTGCGCCCAGTTTTTTCAGACCCGGCTGGTCTACTTTCGCTACGTCGGCAACGCTCACACGCAGACGAGTGATGCACGCGTCCAGGTTAGTGATGTTCTCTTTACCGCCGAACGCTGCGACCAGTGCCGGAGCCATTTCGCTGGTCGCGCCAGCTTTGCTGTCTTCTGTCGCATCTTCACGACCCGGAGTTTTCAGGTCCAGTGCTTTAATCAGCACGCGGAAGATGGTGTAGTAAACAACGGCATAGCACGCACCCACGATTGGGAACAGCCACAGTTTGCTGCTGTTACCGGACAGAACGATGAAGTCGATCAGGCCGTGAGAGAAGGACGTACCGTCACGCATACCCAGCAGGATACAGATTGGGAACGCCAGGCCCGCCAGAATCGCGTGGATAACGTACAGGATCGGCGCAACGAACATGAAGGAGAACTCGATCGGCTCGGTGATACCGGTCAGGAACGAGGTCAGCGCTGCGGAGATCATGATACCGCCCACTTTTGCACGGTTCTCTGGCTTAGCAGAGTGCCAGATAGCAATCGCCGCTGCTGGCAGACCGTACATTTTGAACAGGAAGCCACCAGACAGTTTACCTGCAGTTGGGTCGCCCGCCATGTAACGTGGGATATCGCCGTGGAATACCTGGCCTGCTGCGTTGGTGAATTCACCAATCTGCATCTGGAAAGGAACGTTCCAGATGTGGTGCAGACCGAATGGCACCAGGCAACGCTCGATGAAGCCGTAGATACCAAACGCCACGACCGGGTTCTGGTAAGCAGCCCACTGAGAGAAGGTCTGGATAGCAGAGCCGATTGGTGGCCAGATGAAGGACAGGATCACGCCAGTGAAAATCGCTGCCAGACCAGAAATGATCGGAACGAAACGCTTGCCCGCAAAGAAGCCCAGATACTCAGGCAGCTTGATGCGATAGAAGCGGTTAAACATATACGCTGCAATCGCACCGGAGATGATACCGCCCAGAACACCGGTGTCTGCCAGGTGTTTCGCGGCGATCTCTTCTGCCGGTAAATGCAGAACCAGCGGCGCAACCACAGCCATGGTTTTCACCATGATGCCGTAGGCAACCACTGCAGCCAGCGCAGAAACGCCGTCGTTATTGGTGAAGCCCAGAGCCACACCGATCGCGAAGATCAGTGGCATGTTAGCAAAGACAGAACCGCCTGCTTCGGCCATCACGTGGGACACTACGGCTGGCAGCCAGCTGAAGTTAGCAGAACCGACACCCAGCAGGATACCTGCGATAGGCAGTACGGATACTGGCAGCATCAGCGATTTACCGACCTTTTGCAGGTTAGCAAATGCATTCTTAAACATAATTGAGAGTGCTCCTGAGTATTTGTGCTTTTTTTACGCTTTCACGCATTGGCCCGGGGGGAGTACCGTGCCGTGGACAGGACATCTAAGCGCCCTTTATTTATTACACAGAGTAAAATAATTCCCTCTGAGTTTGTTTGACGGCTATCACGTTTCAGCTTAAGGCGGTCGAAAAACTTTCAGTTATTTACAAAAAGCATGTCCGGATGTGTCTAAAAACACCCTCACCGCCCCAAATGAGGCGGTGAACTTTACTCGTTTTATTGATTAATTACGAGCCTAAAAAAAACAGGTGTATCAGACAGATTGCAGGCGGGCGGGGTCAATATGGAACAGCGCGGAGAAGTTTTCCGTCGTCACGCGGGCCAGCTCATCGATGCTGACGCCCTTCAGAACGGCCATGTACTCAGCCACATCTCTGGTCATTGCGGGCTGGTTCTCTTTACCGCGATGCGGTACCGGTGCCAGGTACGGAGAATCTGTCTCCACCAGAATGCGATCGAGCGGAACATAACGTGCAGCATCACGCAGCTGCTCAGCGTTACGGAACGTCACGATCCCCGAAAACGAGATATAAAACCCCAAATCAAGCAGTTTACCCGCCGTTTCTCTGTCTTCTGTGAAACAGTGTAGTACGCCACCGCAATCCGTCACGTTTTCTTCCCGGAGGATCGCCAGCGTATCCGCACGTGCATCGCGAGTGTGGACGATAACCGGCTTATTCAGTTCACGGCCAATGCGAATATGGTTGCGGAAGGACTCCTGCTGGCGAGATTTGGTTTCCGGAGTGTAAAAATAGTCCAGCCCGGTTTCGCCCATCGCCACCACGCCCTCTTCTGCTGCCAGGCGGCGAAGATCCTCAACGTCGTAGGCCTCGTCCTGATTCAACGGGTGCACGCCGCAGGAGAACACCACGTTATCGCGAACGCCCACCAGCTCACGCATGGAGCGATAGCCCGGCAGCGTCGTCGCCACCGCAAGGCAAAATTTCACATCGCGGGCAGCGGCTTTTGCCAGCACGTCATCCACGTTTTTATGCAGGGATTGATAATCCAGGCCATCAAGATGGCAGTGTGAGTCGACTAAAAACATAATGTCTCTCTCAGAGATGGGAAACAGGCGGTGTGACGCCGGGTTGCAGGTAATGTTCGATACGCAGTAACTGGTCGGTCAGTAAAAGCTCGCGATTAAGCCCCGTCACGGTTAAAAGCTGTTCACGGCTTTGGCAAATTTCATGAAGCATAGCGTGAAGAACCGTCCCTGAGAGGCGGTTCGCCAGCGTATTCACCAGCGCCCACGCATCCGGGTTGGTTAGAAGCGTTGCCCCTTGCTGGATTTTGAGCGCATCCAGCAGCAAGGAGGCCAGCCAGTGCAGCCGATCAACGGCCCGCTCGCTGTTAAGCGCAGGCAGTAAACTTAGCCAGTCGTGGTTATTCAGTGCCGTTTCGATGGCACGGCAGAGCGTTTCTCGCTCTGACCAGACGTCAGGCTGCAGTAATGCCAGCGCCGCCGCAGGCGCGCCGCTGCTCAGGCGCAAGGCGGACAGCGCGCTCTCAGGTGACGTTGTCACCTCTCGTTCCAGCCAGCTCAGCGCCCACGATTCCTGAGGAACCGCAAGGTGATGAAGACGACAGCGGCTACGCAGCGTCGCCAGTAATCGTCCCGGATCGCGGCACGAGAGGAAAAACCACGTTTTCACCGGTGGCTCTTCCAGGGTTTTCAGCAGGGCATTAGCGGCCGCCTCGGTCAGCTGCGTGGCGTCTTTAAGCCAGACCACTTTAGCGCCGCCCAGCCGCGCGTGTTCATACAATTTTTCACTGACTTCCCGCACGGCATCGATACCCAGCGCGCTTTTACCCTTCTCAGGCTCAAGGGTGTAGTAGTCAGGATGTGTACCCGCCTGCATCAGCTGGCAGCCGCGGCATTTGCCGCAGCTCTTATGCCCTTCCGGCTGCTGGCACATCAGAAAACGGGTGATGGCATAAATCAACGCGTCATCGCCCATTCCCGGCAATGCCTGAATCAGTAACGCATGATGCCCCCGCCCCGCCTGATAGCTGCCGATCAGCTGTTCAAAGTGCGGGCGCAACCATGGATACCATTTCATGCCTGCTGCTCCTGCACCCACTGCGTCACGGTTTGCTGAATGTCACGCGTGACGTCGTCCAGGGATTGCGTCGCATCGATGGTACAAATTGAGCTGTCCTGTGCGGCCAGTTCAAGATAGCGCGCACGGGTGCGGTTAAAGAAATCAAACGACTCTTGTTCTATGCGGTCCAGCTCGCCGCGCGCGCGGGCACGCTTGAGGCCCACTTCCGGGGTTACATCCAGATAGAGCGTCAGGTCGGGGCGAAAATCTCCCAGTACGGCATTACGCAGCGTTGCCAGCATGGTCTGGTCGATGCCGCGTCCGCCGCCCTGATACGCCTGAGTCGACAGATCGTGACGGTCACCGATCACCCACTTACCCTCGGCCAGGGCGGGTTTGATCACCGTCTCAACCAGCTGCACGCGCGCCGCGTAGAACATCAGCACTTCGGCTTTGTCAGTGATAACTTCGTCGCCGACGGATTTAATATCCAGCACCAGGCAGCGCAGCTTTTCAGCCAGCTGCGTGCCGCCCGGCTCACGGGTAAACACCATGTCCGCCACGCCAAGTGATTTGAGCGTATCCACTACCACGTTGCGGGCAGTGGTTTTACCCGCCCCTTCAAGTCCCTCAATGACAATGTATTTACTGCGCATTTTTTTCCTTAAGTGCCTTCAGATAGTCCTGAACAGAGCGGTTGTGGCTGGCAAGGTTGGTGTTAAAGGTGTGCCCCCCTTTTCCATCAGCCACAAAATAGAGATACGGTGTTTTAGCCGGATGCGCGGCTGCTTTTAGCGACGCCTCGCTCGGCGTGGCAATCGGGCCTGGCGGTAAACCGCTAATCACGTAGGTATTATACGCCGTTGGCGTCTCCAGATCTTTTCGTGAGATCTTGCCGGCGTAGCTCTCGCCCATGCCGTAGATAACGGTAGGATCGGTTTGCAGACGCATGCCGATACGCAGGCGGTTGATAAACACCGACGCCACCCGATCGCGCTCGGCGGCAACGGCGGTCTCTTTCTCAATGATCGAGGCCATGGTTACGAACTGGTTCTGATCGCTGTAAGGCAATCCTTCCATTCGCCCCTGCCAGGCGGCATCCACTGCGGCGACCATTTTTTTGTGCGCCCGCTTAAGGATGGCCACATCGGTCGTGCCTGCCGTGTACATCCAGGTGTCTGGCCAGAACCAGCCTTCCACCCATTCCGGATGCTCAAGCTTCAGCGCTTCTGCTACCGTCTGATAGCTATCGTCTTTTAACGTATGTTTGATATACGGCGCATCGCGCAGCTGTTTAAGGTAATCGCTCAGGCGCATCCCTTCCACAAATCGCAGAGGGAACTGGGCTTCTTTGCCGCTTTCGAGCAGCTGCAGCATCTCTCTGACGGTCATTCCTGGCGTAAAGCGATAGGTGCCGGCTTTGAAATGTGACAGCTCAGGCTCCACGCGCAATAGCCACTGGAATACCCGCGGACGATTAATAATCTTGTCGCCATAGAGCTGTTCCCCAAGCGCCTGACGGCCGGTTCCCGCTTTCAGGGTAAAGATCGTTTCGTCTTTAACCAGGATCTTGCTGTCCGCCAGCTGGCGTACTTTCCATACGCCTGCTCCGCCAGCGATGCCCAGCGCCACGATGAGGATAAGGACAAAGCGCAACATTTTTTTCATGACTATCTGATTTGCTCACATATCGGGGCTAAAAACTGAAACAGCTCGCGCGAGGACCAGCGTTGTTGGCCATACGCACGGACGGGTACAACAGGCATCAGCGCGTTGCAGATGATGACTTCATCTGCGGCCTTTAGTGCGGTTTCTCCTGCACTAACTTCGACAACGCGAAAGTCAGAGCGTGCCAGCTGTTCCAGACAAAACTGACGCATTAACCCATTTACGCCAGCGTGTTCCAGCGACGGAGTGAACACCTCTCCCCCCTGCCGCCAGAATAAATTAGCCGCACAGCATTCCGTAATGAACCCTTCGCTGTCAAGAACCAGCGCCTCATCGGCGTCCGTCTGTTCAAGATGAGTACGAATGAGCACCTGCTCCAGGCGATTGAGATGCTTAAGCCCGGCCAGCATCGGGTTTCGTCCCAGTCGCACCGGGCTCAGCGTTAGCGTGACGCCGTCTTCTCGCCAGCGAAAGTAATGCGCGGGATAAGCTGATACGGAGAGGATTCGCGTTGGGTTGAGACACAATGCAGCGCTGTAACCCCGGCCACCACTGCCGCGGCTAATGATGACTTTGAGTACGCCGCTGTCCTTCCCGGTTGCCAGCTGGCACATTTCCTGACGCAGCATGTCCCAGTGCGTAAAAGGGATCATTAGCTTTTCACAGCCATGCTGCAGGCGTCGAATATGCGCCTCCAGCAGGCAGACATCGCCATCCAGAATGCGCGCCGTCGTAAAGCAACCGTCACCGAACTGTATCGCCCTGTCGCTGGCAGGCAGCGTGTCCTGCTCAAGGCCATTGATTAAAAACATGGTGGCTCCTTATGCGTGGGCGTTTAGTCTGGCAGGATGTCATGCAGCCGACAAGAAGATTAGCCTTAATAAAAAAGGCCCGGCAAGCGGACCTTTTTAAAAGCTATCGGGACGTCAGGATCAGATCTTTTTGAAGATCAGAGAACCGTTGGTACCGCCGAAGCCGAAGGAGTTACACAGGGTGTACTCCATACCGCTAACCTGACGCGCTTCGTGAGGAACGAAGTCCAGATCGCAACCTTCATCCGGGTTATCCAGGTTGATGGTTGGCGGAACAGCCTGATCGCGCAGCGCAAGGATAGAGTAGATAGACTCTACTGCACCCGCCGCGCCCAGCAGGTGACCGGTCATGGACTTCGTGGAGCTCACCAGTACGCGGCTGGCAGACTCGCCGAAGATAGACTTAACCGCCTGAGCTTCAGCTTTATCGCCTGCAGGAGTAGACGTGCCGTGCGCGTTAACATAGCCAATCTGAGCCGGGGTAATACCCGCATCACGGATTGCGTTTTCCATCGCCAGCGCAGCACCTGCACCGTTCTCCGGAGGAGACGTCATGTGGTACGCATCGCTGCTCATACCAAAGCCAACGACTTCAGCATAAATTTTCGCACCGCGTTTTTTCGCGTGTTCGTACTCTTCCAGTACGATCATGCCCGCCCCGTCGCCCAGCACGAAGCCGTCACGGTCTTTATCCCACGGACGGCTTGCCGCCTGCGGGTTATCATTACGGGTAGACAGCGCACGGGCTGCGCCGAAACCGCCAACACCCAGCGGGGTACTGGCTTTTTCAGCACCGCCGGCAACCATAGCATCTGCATCGCCGTACGCAATAATGCGCGCGGCCTGGCCGATGTTATGTACGCCAGACGTACAGGCGGTCGCGATAGAAATGCTTGGCCCACGCAGGCCGAACATGATGGTCAGGTGACCCGCCACCATATTAACAATCGTGGACGGAACGAAGAACGGGCTGATCTTACGCGGGCCGCCATTCATCAGAGATGTATGGTTTTCCTCGATCAGGCCAAGACCGCCAATCCCGGAGCCGATAGCGGCGCCGATACGGGTTGCGTTCTCTTCCGTAATCTCAAGGCCAGAATCCTGCATGGCCTGAACGCCAGCGACAATTCCATATTGAATGAAGGCATCCATCTTGCGCTGTTCTTTGCGCGAGATGATCTCTTCACAGTTAAAATCCTTTACTAAGCCAGCAAATTTCGTTGCATAGGCGCTAGTATCGAAATGGTCGATTAGGCTGATGCCGCTCTGACCGGCAAGGAGAGCTTTCCAGGTGGACTCTACGGTATTGCCGACAGGAGACAACATGCCAAGTCCGGTCACAACTACACGACGCTTAGACACGTTTGTCCTCCAGGGAGGGATAAAAAAAGAGATTCGTGGGACTAAAAAAGATAAAACTCAGGCGGTCGAATGACCGCCTGGAGATGTTCACTTACGCCTGGTGACCGTTGATGTAATCAATGGCAGCCTGAACGGTGGTGATCTTCTCAGCTTCTTCGTCCGGAATCTCAGTATCAAACTCTTCTTCCAGAGCCATTACCAGCTCAACGGTGTCAAGAGAATCTGCGCCCAGGTCTTCAACGAAGGAAGCGGAGTTCACAACTTCTTCCTGCTTAACGCCCAGCTGTTCGCCGATAATTTTCTTAACGCGTTCTTCGATAGTGCTCATACTCTTAAATTTCCTATCAAAACTCGCTTTCGCGATGGTTTTCGTAGTGTATAAAATG
>NZ_CDRQYH010000030.1:0-48345 GCF_977039595.1 Enterobacter sp. | reverse complement strand
TCTGACGGCGCTTAGTGCTGAATTCACTATCGGCGAAGGTGAGTTGATGGCTCATGATGTCCCTCTGGGATGCGCTCCGGATGAATATGATGATCTCATATCAGGAACTTGTTCGCACCTTCCTTAGTTGTAGGTTGCGCTGGCTGGCTAGTCTGTAAGGTTATACCCAATGAAGAAAATGAAAAGCAGCACAACTTGTTCATGGGGGAAATTGTCGGAGCATGGAGTGATGACCGCGTTTTCAGGAATGGGCACTGGATTTTTGATGATGCGCCTGATGAACTACGTACTGTCCATTACGTAGCTGGCGGACAGTTTTACGCCATTGGCAAAGGTACAAAATTTAATTATGGTCCGGGAAAAGACTAATCCTTACTTCTGTATAAATGTAGCCATAGAAAATGGCTCCATAGAGGTAAGAACACCAAAATCAACCCATTAAAGATGTCCGCTCTTCGCTCTTAGCAGACCTAACGTTACCTCCCCCACCTCTTCCCCCAACGCTACCAGCCATAAAACCTGGTAGCTATACAAACACGCCAGACTGTTACGTTAATACGTGTTTACCCTTTAACGAGGAATCGTGCATGACCCCACATCCGCTACGCCAGATAATCGAATCCTGCGACCACGCCATTACCACCAAAAACTATGACGCGCTGATGGAATACTACGCCGAAGACGCGGCTCTGGTAGTTAAGCCCGGCATGACGGTGAAAGGCAAAGAAAACATCCGCAACGCGTTTATTGCCATCTCGGATTATTTCCTGGACCAATTGATTGTGGAACAAGGAGAGATGCAGGTGATCGAAGGTGGCGGCAATGCCCTCGTTATCATGGAAACCGTTCTGCGTTTTCCTGATGGTCAGGGTGGAATTACGGAAATGTCGCGCCGCGCGACCTATGTTTTTCGGCTGGAAAGCGACGGTCGCTGGCTTTGTACTATCGACAACTCCTACGGTACGTCGCTTCTGGATACCGGGAACCGATCGCGCTAATCACGGTTTCAAAGGGGCGCTGCCGCCCCTCCACGCCAGCCACTTAATGCGCAGTAATGCGCGGCTCCTTCACAAACTCAGCCAGCAGCCACACCATATCGTGCAGCAGGCCCGTCAGCTCTTTCGCTACGTGAGCGGGCAGCGTTCCACCCATCACCGCCTGTGTCAGCGCCAGAACATAGTCCACCTGAGTCAGCGTGTCCTGCCAGCAGTCCGGCACGCAGGAGTTTATTTTCTCACCCATGATCAACTGTTCAATCAGGTATGGCGGAAGCTCGACATCACAGAGTTCACGCAGCCTGCGCAGAGCCTGAAGGAGACGCTCGTACAGCGCAGTACGGCTCGCGACATCATCGGTTTCGACCAGCACGCTTACCAGCGCGGCGCAGTTGTCGGCGACGTCAAAGAGATCGGCATCGGCCGGAAGCGGTCGGGAGATACGTTGCAGAATGACGTTTTTGTCAGACGGGAGATAAGTCAGAGTTGGGATAGTCGCCATACAAGGCTTCCTTCTATATGGAGTTTATTTACCACCCTTTGAGTTCCTACGCTCGGGGGGTAGCGCTGACAGAGGTAGGAATACCGCCCATATAGAAAACGGCCAGCCTAACGGCTGCTCCGTCAGCGCCACCGTTATTGTAACGAGATCGGCACTGCTGCGACATACGTAATGTCACTATATGGTTGACGGGTTCCTACGCCCGATTGCGGATGTGCCGCAACGCAGGCACTTTACGACCGCGACCCGTTGAGGAAAAGACATAACGCTGAATTTCATAAGGTTACTTTGCGGTTTGCGAGGCGCCTTCCAGAAACATTCACCGGGGCCACACAGAGCACACCCCACCAAATTTTGCCCCAACCTCTCTGGCACATCTGGTGTATTGTTTTTAAACAATAACATCCATTAAAGGACACCTGCGCAATGATCAGCATCCTCGGCAAAACCACTTCCATCAACGTTCGTAAAGTGCTCTGGACCTGCGAAGAAGCGGGCATAGCCTATCAGCAGGAAGATTACGGCAGCGGTTTTGCCTCGACGGAAACGGATGCCTTCCGCGCACTGAACCCCAACGCCATGGTGCCGGTGCTGATTGATGGCGATTTCGTGCTGTGGGAGTCCAATTCCATCTGCCGTTATCTGGCGCGCAAGGCCGAACGTCACGATCTGCTGCCCACAGAACCGCAGGCCTGCGCCAACGTTGAGCGCTGGATGGACTGGCAGGCCACTGAATTTAACAACGCCTGGCGCTATGTCTTCCCGGCCCTGGGGCGTAAAAACCCGGACTTTAACGACCCTGAGCGCATTGCGGCGGGAATCAAAGAGTGGAACCACTGCATCACCATTCTGGAAAACCAGCTGCAGCGCACCGGGGCTTTTGCGGCGGGCGAGACGTTTACCCTTGCGGACGTGGTGCTTGGGCTGTCGGTGAATCGCTGGAAAATGACGCCGTTTGATAAGCCAGACGTGCCCGCCATTGAGGCGTGGTTCGAGCGCCTTAACCAGCGTCCGGCATTTTTGCGTCACGGCAATAACGGTATGGTGTAAAACTTAATGCCTGAATGAATACCGCAACGAGGCTGTTTTATTTAATTACGAAACCCTGAAAGTCGTCAGAGGGAATAATAATTAAGCCATATCCTGGACAGCCCGTTGAATCGCTTTGCTAGCCTGAATAGGCAGGCAAAGCTCAACCCGGAGGTATTCTTGCTGATAAGACTCAAGAAAGAACGAACGCATAAGGAGGATCGCCGGCTTGCTCTCTGGCTGGCGACCTCGGCAGGTTTGCTTAACGCCATCGCCCTTGGGGCATTTGGTTTTTTTCCCTCACACATGACCGGCAACACCTCACAGTTATCCAGCGAAGTTTCTTCTACCGATCTGAGCGATATTATTTTCTTCGGCTCGATTATTCTCTCATTTGTGGCTGGCGCCATTATTGCGCGCACAATTGTCATATGGGGTATTATCCATAACGTCAGGCTGGTTTTTTGCCAGATCCTTTTTGTCGAGGGGATATTACTGACCGGCGTTTCCTTCTACGAAATGTATTTCCATGCGCTCAACAACAACCGCGAAATTATTCTTTTTCTCTGCTTTCTGATGGGCATTCATAATTCCACCTCCACGCAGCTTTCCGGCGGACGAGTGAGGTCGACGCACATTACCGGCACGCTAACGGACGCGGGGATTTCCCTGGCCTCCGTAATGGTCGCGATGCTGCGCAGGGATTACTCCAAAGATACGGCGGCGCAAAAAAGTCAGCTAAAAACCCACTTAACCACCCTGTTTTCGTTCATTACGGGCGGTATCGCGGGGCTGCTGCTGTTCAGATGGATTGGCTTCAACGCCATGCTGGCGCTGGGGTTGATGCTTGCGGTTGTCGCCGTGGTATCAATTATCACCGTCTCGTCGCGGGTTCGACGGGTGCGTGCCACTCTATGAAGATAATGACCTTTTTTCGGTGTAAGATCTCTTTAGATGTGACGTTGTCACATCTAAAGATTCGCTTTAGGACTATTCTGCCCGCCACACAATCAGGCCTTTCGCCGTAAGGCCTGGCTTAAGGTTGCCACTGTTTTCATAGGGTTACTGATTTTACCCCTTCGCTGGAACCCTTCCCAAACGCTTGCTATAGGTGAAATACCCCTGCCGAAACATGGCATAACAACAGGCAACCGGTGGTTGCTATAACGCATGCGCACAGGGAGACACACCGCAATGCACCCTTTACTCAAACGTTCGCTGCTGTTTGTCGGCGCCATTATCGTGGTCCTCGCCCTCCTCGTCTGGGGTATCGGACTGGAAACGATCAAGGCGCGTCAGGTTGACCTGGTCTACCTCGGGCAACAGCACATGATTCTGGTTTTCTCATCAATGTTCTTTGCCCTGATGGTGGGTATTCCGGCCGGTATTCTGCTGAGCCGCCCGGCCGCACGGGGTATCGCCGAATATGTGATGCAAATCTTCAACGTAGGCAACACGCTGCCGCCGCTGGCCGTGCTCGCACTGGCGATGGTGGTGATCGGCATTGGCGATACGCCCGCCATTATCGCCCTGTTCCTCGCCTCGCTGCTGCCGATCGTCCGCAATACCTATGCCGGGCTGTGCTCGGTCCCGCCGTCGCTGCTGGAAGCGGCAAACGGCATCGGGATGACCAAATGGCAGCGTCTGCGCCAGGTTGAGCTGCCTGCCGCCTGGCCGGTGATGCTCTCCGGCATTCGCATTGCGACCGCCATTAACGTTGGTACCGCGCCGCTGGCGTTCCTGATTGGCGCCAGCAGCTACGGCGAGCTAATTTTCCCCGGCATTTACCTGAACGATTTCCCGACCCTGATCCTCGGCGCGGCTGCCACCGCCCTGTTCGCCCTGATCCTCGATACCCTGCTGGCGGCGCTGGGTCGCGTGATGAGTCCCCATCTCCCCCGATAACAATAACAAGGAGCTTTTATGAGACTGATATCCGGCCTGGCGGCGCTGTGTGCCGCGGCGCTGTTTACCAGCCAGTCGATAGCGGCCCCGCTGATTCTGGCAACCAAGAGCTTTACCGAGCAGCACATTCTCTCGGCGATGACCGTGCAGTACCTGCAGAAGAAAGGATTCCAGGTGCAGCCGCAAACCAATATCGCCACGGTGATCTCCCGCAACGCGATGATCAACAAGCAGATTGATATGACCTGGGAGTACACCGGCACGTCATTAATCATCTTTAACCACATCAACAAGCGCATGTCGCCCCAAGAGTCTTACGAGACGGTGAAACGCCTGGACGCGAAGCACGGTCTGGTCTGGCTCAAGCCCGCCGACATGAACAACACCTATGCGTTCGCCATGCAGCGCAAGCGCGCCGAGGCGGAACATATCAACACCATGTCGGAGATGGTGGCCAAGATTGAGCAGGTCCGTAAAACCAACCCGGACAAAAACTGGCTGCTGGGCTTAGACCTGGAATTCGCCGGGCGTAGCGACGGCATGAAGCCGCTTCAGGCCGCCTATAAGATGGACCTGGACCGCCCGCAGATCCGTCAGATGGACCCCGGACTGGTCTATAACGCGGTGCGCGACGGCTTCGTCGACGCCGGGCTGATTTATACCACCGACGGCCGCGTGAAGGGCTTCGACCTCAAGGTGCTGGAAGATGATAAAGGCTTCTTCCCGAGCTATGCGGTGACGCCGGTGGTACGTAAAGACACGCTGGAGGCCAACCCCGGCCTGGAAGAGGCGCTCAACACCCTCTCGGCCCAGCTCAACAACGACGTTATCACCGAGCTAAACAAAAAGGTGGATATCGACCATCAGTCACCGCAGCAGGTCGCCCGCGATTTCCTGCGTAGCAAACAGCTGCTGTAGGAGGCACTATGGAGACGATTCACTACATTCTGGACAACTGGGATTACCTCTTAACCCTGACGCTGCAGCACCTGTGGCTGGTGGCGCTGGCCGTGGGCTTAGCCATTCTCATCGGCGTACCGCTGGGCATTCTGATTGTCCGCCACAGGTGGCTGGCGACGCCGGTGCTGGGGATTGCCACCATCGTGCTGACCATCCCGTCCATTGCGCTGTTTGGCCTGATGATCCCGCTGTTTTCGCTGATCGGTCAGGGAATTGGCGCCCTGCCTGCGATCACGGCGGTATTTCTCTACTCGCTGCTGCCGATTGTGCGTAACACCCATACGGCGCTCGACAGCCTGCCGCCGGGCCTGCGTGAAGCCGGACGCGGCATCGGCATGACCTTCTGGCAGCGCCTGCGCTGGGTCGAAATCCCGATGGCGCTGCCGGTGATTTTCGGCGGGATCCGCACCGCCGTGGTGATGAACATCGGCGTGATGGCGATTGCCGCGGTGATCGGCGCGGGCGGTTTGGGCCTGCTGCTGCTCAACGGCATCGGCGGAAGTGATATCCGCATGTTGATTGCGGGCGCGCTGATGATTTGTCTTTTAGCGATTGTGCTCGACTGGCTGCTGCACCGTCTGCAGGTGGTTCTGACTCCGAAGGGGATTCGATAATGATAAAACTGGAAAACCTCACCAAACAATTTTCACAGAAGCACGGCCAGACCTTTAAGGCCGTCGACAACGTCAACCTGAACGTGCCTGAAGGGGAAATGTGTGTGCTGCTGGGCCCGTCCGGCTGCGGGAAGACCACCACACTGAAGATGATTAACCGCCTCATTACCCCAAGCAGCGGGACGATCCTGATCAACGGCGAAGACACCAGCGGGATGGACACCGTCACACTGCGCCGCAACATTGGCTACGTGATCCAGCAGATTGGCCTGTTCCCGAACATGACCATCGAAGAGAACATTACCGTCGTGCCGCGCATGCTGGGCTGGGATAAAGCGCGCTGTAAAACCCGCGCCGAAGAGCTAATGGATATGGTGGCGCTGGATCCGCATAAGTTCCTGAATCGCTATCCGCGCGAGATGTCCGGCGGCCAGCAACAGCGCATCGGCGTGATCCGCGCCCTGGCGGCGGATCCTCCGGTACTGCTGATGGATGAACCTTTCGGCGCGGTGGACCCGATCAACCGCGAGGTGATCCAGAACCAGTTCCTGGAGATGCAGCGCAAGCTGAAAAAAACCGTCATGCTGGTGAGCCACGATATCGACGAAGCCCTGAAGCTCGGCGACCGTATCGCGGTGTTCCGTCAGGGGAAAATCGTGCAGTGCGCCAGCCCGGACGAACTGCTGGCGAAACCAGCAAACGAGTTTGTCGGCTCGTTTGTCGGTCAGGACCGCACCCTGAAGCGCCTGCTGCTGGTATCGGCGGGCGACGTCACCGACCAGCAGCCGACCATTACGGTGCGGGGCTCTACTCCGCTTTCCGAAGCCTTTGCGACCATGGATGATAATGATATTCGCGCAATTACCGTAGTCGACGAGCACGGCAAGCCGCTGGGCTTTGTGAAGCGTCGCGAAGCGCGTAACGCCAGCGGGACCTGCGCCGACATCCTGCATCCGTTCCGCATGACCGGCAAGGCGGAAGACAACCTGCGCGTGGTGCTGTCACGCCTGTATGAGAGCAACACCAGCTGGATGCCGATCGTAGATGAGGACGGGCGCTACAACGGCGAGATTTCTCAGGACTATATTGCCGAGTATCTGAGTTCAGGTCGTACGCGCCGGGCGCTGAATATTCACACCGACAGCTAACCTTTCTGGCCGGGCATCGCCCGGCTTTTCCGCACGCATACCTTTTGCTACCCCCGCGATTTCCCGCCACAATATTATATCTTTCCCGTTTACTCGCGACCCATGCAACGTCTTCATACGTACCCAGACATCCGCGCGATGTTTCGTCGACTGCTGATTGCTACCGTCACCGGCGTGCTGGCCGCGCTGGCTGTTGCGGTGTTCCGCCACAGCATGTATCTGCTGGAGTGGCTGCTTCTCAGCAACGACAGCGGCAGCCTGGTGAATGCCGCCGCGTCGCTCTCACCCTGGCGGCGCGCGCTGACGCCCGCGCTGGGAGGGCTGGCTGCCGGGCTGCTGCTCTGGGGATGGCAGCGCCTGACCGCTCAGCGGCCACATGCCCCTACCGATTACATGGAAGCGCTGGAGACGGGCGACGGTCAGTTTGACTACGGCGCCAGCCTGGTTAAATCCCTTGCCTCTCTGCTTGTCGTTGCCAGCGGAAGCGCAATCGGGCGTGAAGGGGCGATGATCCTGCTTGCTGCCCTCGCCGCCTCCTTTTTTGCCCGGCGCTTTACGCCCAAGTCCGAATGGAAGTTATGGATCGCCTGCGGCGCAGCGGCCGGGATGGCCAGCGCCTACCATGCTCCATTAGCCGGAAGCCTGTTTATTGCGGAGATTCTGTTTGGCACCCTGATGCTGGCCTCGCTCGGCCCCGTCATTATCGCGGCGGTGGTGGCGCTGCTCACCACGCAGCTCCTGGCGCCGGGTACCGGCACGCTCTACGCGGTCCATTTGAGCGGCACACTCACCGCAGCCGATTATGCCCTGCTGGTCGCCATGGGGCTGCTGGCAGGGCTTTGCGGACCGCTGCTGATGTGGTTGATGGCATTCAGCCACGGTCTTTTCCTGCACTTAAAACTCTCGCCTCCGTGGCAATTAGCGCTGGGCGGTGCGCTCGTTGGGCTGCTGTCTCTTCTGACGCCGAAGGTGTGGGGGAATGGCTACAGCGTGGTTCAGGCTTTTCTGCTCGCGCCGCCGCTGCTGTCGGTGATTGCCGGAGTGTTCATCTGTAAGCTGCTGGCTGTACTGGCGAGCAGCGGATCGGGTGCGCCGGGCGGGGTGTTCACGCCCACGCTGTTTGTCGGCATGGCAACAGGCATGCTATTCGCGCAGTTTTTCGCGCTGTGGCTGCCGGGTTCTGAAACGGCTATTTTGCTGGGGCTGGCAGGGATGGCAACGCTACTCGCCGCGACCACGCATGCGCCCATTATGTCGGCGCTGATGGTCTGTGAAATGACCGGACAGTATTTTTTACTGCCCGGTTTGCTGGTCGCCTGCGTGGTGGCGTCCGTATTGTCGCGGACGTTACGCCACGACTCGATCTACGGTCAGCACGCCACCGAGGGCAGAGAGATCGATGTACTGCGCTAGCTCGCGCTGCTCGGCGCGTGGCAAATAAGGCAGCTCGCCGACTAATGGGCCAGGCAGTTTGGTGCTCAGCACGTCAATAATCTCGGCGTAGTGCGCCAGGCCCGGGTTGATGCGGTTTGCCACCCAGCCAATCAGCGGCAGGCCGTCATTGGCAATCGCCTGCGCCGTCAGCAGCGCGTGGTTGATGCACCCTTCCTGGATCCCTACCACCATTACCACCGGAAGCTGCTCCTGCACAACCCATTCAGACAGCGGGCGCAAATCATTCATCAGGCTGCGCCAGCCGCCCGTCCCTTCAACCACTACGTGGTCAACCTTCTCGCTCAGGTTCGCCAGTCCGTCGGACAACAGGGGATAATTAATCAGGCCGCTGTGCGCTACGCTGCTCTCCTCTTCGCTTAACGCAATGGGATTGACCGCGTGATAAGGCAGTTCCAGTGACGAGACGCTTTGCAGCACCAGGGCGTCTTTATTACGCAATCCTTCTGGCGTCTCTTTACTGCCTTTTGCGACCGGTTTGTACCCTGCCACGCGTTTACCGCTTGCTGCCAGCGCCTGCAGCAATGCGCGGGATACGACGGTCTTGCCGACAGAGGTATCTGTACCAGTAACAAAGAAACGCTTAAGCATGACTCACTCCACCTCTTGGGTATGCTTCGAAAATATAAACCAGGTAAATAATTCAGTGGAGGAAGTCTACGGGATGCATGCGCTACCCGGCTTGAGATAGCGCAATTTTTCTTACATCAGCGGAAAAGAGTTAACCCTGTAGCAGGCGGATCAACAGCGAGCCGTTATACATGGCATCTTTGACCAGCGCCGCGCCTGCCATCGTGCCCTGGTTGGAAAACTGGGTGCTTTCTACCGCAATATTTTTGCTGTAGGCGGGAAGCGACTGCTGATGGATACAGGCCGAGATCGCCGGGAAGAGGATTTCCGCCGCCTGGCTCAGCGGTGAGCCAATGAGGATTTTTTGCGGGTTGAAGAGGTTCACCATAATGGCCAGAATGCGGCCAACGTTGTTCCCTACTCCAGTAATAATGTCCTTCGCCAGCAGATCGCCCTGGCGCGCGGCGGCGCAGAGAGAATCCACCGTTAAGGGTTGTCCGTGCAGCGAGGAGCTCATGGACTGGCTGAGCCGGACCTGCGCCAGTTCCAGCACGCTTTCCACGCTGGCAATGGTCTCCAGACAGCCGTGGTTCCCGCAGTAGCAGCGCTTGCCGTAAGGGTCGACCTGGGTATGTCCGATTTCCACCAGGCTGCTGCTTCCGGCGTGGAGAAGCCGTCCATCGGTAATCACGCCCGCCCCGACGTTATGGTCGATAACCACCTGAATCACATCCCGCGCGCCGCGGGACGCGCCGAACAGCGCTTCCGCCATCGTCCAGGCGCTGATGTCATGCTGAATATAGACCGGCACGCCGGTATGGTTTTTCAGCACCTCTCCCAGCGGCATCTCTTTCACATCGTCGTAGAACGGCATGCGGTGAACAATACCATTTTCGGTATCAATAATACCCGGCATGGTGATGGCGATCGCCGTTAAGCGTTCAAGGCGCTGCTGATGGCGGATAAAGAAGCGATCGATGTGCGAGACAATCGCCTCAAGGAGCGACTCCTCGGCGTTGAGCGGCAGTTCAAGACGGTCTTCCACCACCAGCTTGCTGCTCAGGTCGCGCAGCGCAAGGAAGATCTCCCCCCGGCTGATGCGCAGCGACAGATAGTGCCAGGCCTCCGTCTCCACCACCAGCCCAACGGCCGGACGGCCACGGCTGCCCGGCTCCTGAATTTCCGTCTCCTGAACCAGGTGTGCTTCCAGCATCTCGCGGACTATCTTGGTGATACTGGCAGGTGCCAGCTGTGCCAGGCGCGAAAGATCGATACGCGAAACCGGACCAAGCTGATCAATCAGGCGATACACCGCGCCAGCGTTGGTCTGCTTAATCTGATCAATATGCCCTGGCTGACTATCCGCGACCACCTCGTACTCCCTTATTTTCGAGCTTCGAAATAAACTGTTGGCTATGGTGAAGCACTTGTATGGCTGCCGTCAAATATTTACTTAGCCATGTGATTTACCGCACATTTTTGCCCACTTTTGCCTGAAAATGCTGCCCGGCAGAGGCGTTCATCAACTGCTGTTTGAAGCGCTGCGCGGCGTGGCTCTGTTCTCGATGTTTTGACCAGACCAGCCACATCTCTGAAACGGCATCCTCTTCGGCAATGGTTACCCAGCGCATTTCGCGCAGTTGTACCCGTTTAAAGGAGGCTGGAAGAATAGAGACGCCCAGCCCGGCGGCGACCAGGCCGATAATCGTCATCGCTTCCCCGACTTCCTGGGTGATGACCGGGGCAAGATCGTAGCGGCGCATCAGCCCCAGAATATCGTCATACAGACCCGTTCCAACCTGCGGGTCAAAAAAGACAAACGGCTCTTTTGCCAGCTCAGCCAGCGAAACCGTCGGACGCGACGCCAGCGGGTGATCGTGTGGGATCATGGCCATCAGCGGCTCACGCAGGATCACCTCCCACTCCATCGAGTCCGCCAGCTGGGTATTACGCATCAGCCCCAGATCCAGCGAGCCTTCATTCAGCGGCGCGATCTGCTCGCGGGTGTTGATCTCGCGCGTTTGAATGTGAACATCCGGGAAATGGCGGCGGAATGACGACAGGGTTTCCGAGACGGCGCTGATAAACGGCGCGGACGAGGTAAACCCGATGCGCAACTCTCCGGCTTCCCCGAGATAGAGCCGTTCTGCCCGAGCGGCGGCGTCATCGACCATGCTCAGAATTTGTCGGCTGTCGTTCAGAAACTGCTTACCCGCCGCCGTCAGGCTCACGCTGCGGTTGGTGCGGGCCAGAAGGCGCGCCCCGACCTGCTGCTCCAGGATCTGAATCTGCTGGCTTAACGGTGGCTGAGAGATGTTTAGCCGTGCCGCCGCGCGGCCAAAATGCAGCTCTTCGGCGACGGCGACAAAGTAGCGGAGATGACGCAGCTCGATATTCATATTTCTAAAGTATCATTTGAGATTATTAATATATTAGACAGAATATTTACATTTTCCTACCCTAAACAGGTGGTCATACCCGTCACCAGAAATCACGGGGATGTTTAAGCAAGGAAACTGTGTGAGTCGTACAACTACTATTGATATCGATCCGGCCAGAGATATCAATGATTTACCCGCAGCATCGCAGCCGGTTCAGTTCATTAAACGTGGTACTCCCCAATTTATGCGCGTCACGCTGGCGCTCTTTTCCGCCGGTCTGGCAACCTTCGCCCTGCTCTATTGCGTACAGCCGATCCTGCCCGTTCTCTCCCATGAGTTTGGCGTATCGCCTGCCAGCAGCAGCGTTTCACTCTCTATTTCTACCGGCATGCTGGCGATTGGCCTGCTCTTTACCGGGCCGCTGTCCGACGCCATTGGCCGTAAACCGGTGATGGTAACCGCGCTGATGCTGGCCTCGGTCTGTACGTTACTCTCTACCATGATGACCAGCTGGCACGGTATTCTGGTGATGCGCGCGCTGATTGGGCTCTCGCTTAGCGGCGTGGCGGCGGTCGGGATGACCTATCTCAGCGAGGAGATCCACCCGAGCTTTGTTGCCTTCTCTATGGGGCTTTACATCAGCGGGAACTCGATTGGCGGAATGAGCGGACGTCTGCTGAGCGGGGTATTCACGGACTTCTTTAACTGGCGTATTGCGCTGGCAGTCATCGGGTGTTTTGCGCTGGCATCTGCTCTGATGTTCTGGAAAATTCTGCCGGAATCGCGTCATTTCCGTCCGACCTCGTTGCGCCCGAAAACGCTGTTTATCAACTTCCGCCTGCACTGGCGCGACAAGGGGCTGCCGCGCCTGTTCCTGACCGGCTTCCTGCTGATGGGCTCGTTCGTCACGCTGTTTAACTATATTGGCTACCGCCTGATGCTCTCGCCGTGGCATCTGAGCCAGGCGGTGGTCGGCCTGCTTTCCGTGGCTTACCTTACCGGCACCTGGAGCTCGCCGAAGGCCGGGGCGATGACCGCACGCTATGGCCGCGGCCCGGTCATGCTGTTCTTCACGGCGATGATGCTGGTCGGCCTGTTGCTGACGCTCTTCTCCTCCCTGTGGCTGATTTTTGCCGGCATGCTGCTCTTCTCCGCGGGGTTCTTCGCCGCGCATTCGGTCGCCAGCAGCTGGATTGGACCGCGCGCCCGTCGCGCCAAAGGTCAGGCATCGTCGCTGTATCTGTTTAGCTATTACCTGGGGTCCAGCATCGCCGGGACGCTCGGCGGTGTCTTCTGGCATAACTACGGCTGGAACGGCGTGGGCGGGTTTATCGCGCTGATGCTGTGCGCCGCGCTGCTGGTTGGCGCAAGTCTTCATAAACGTCTGAGATAATACGCCTGCGGGCTGATGTCCGTTAAGACGCTCCATCCACAAAAACGGCACCAGCGTACTGGTGCCGTTTCACGTTCAGGAATCCCAGGCCTGCTCTATCTTACCGGCTTCAAACTGCGGAGGCGGTTTGCGGAAACGGCGCGTGAGCCACGTCAGGTAAA
The DNA here is from genome assembly GCF_977039595.1 of Enterobacter sp. Taxonomy (NCBI): domain Bacteria; kingdom Pseudomonadati; phylum Pseudomonadota; class Gammaproteobacteria; order Enterobacterales; family Enterobacteriaceae; genus Enterobacter; species Enterobacter sp. The sequence goes on along the minus strand of NZ_CDRQYH010000030.1, from coordinate 35,235 downwards.
GGATCCCCAGTGCCGCCCAGATGAGGCCAAGCGTCAGGGACGTCGCTTCGAGGTTTATCCACAGCACGCCGACCGTGACGGCACCGATGAGCGGCAGCAGGAGATAGTGGAAACGATCTTTCCACGTTTTGTTCAGCCCCTTACGCCGCCAGAAATGGTTGTACACCGAGAGATTAACAAACGTAAACGCCACCAGCGCGCCGAAATTGATCAGCGCCGTCGCGGTCACGAGATCGAAGTACAGGGCCGACAGCGCCACTATCCCAACCATAATGACGTTCAGGGCCGGCGTACGCCATTTCGGATGCACGTAGCCAAACACCCGCTCCGGAAACACGTTGTCACGCCCCATCACATACAGTAAGCGCGAGACGCTGGCGTGCGAGGCCAGGCCTGAAGCGAGCGTATTCACAAACGTGGTACACAGAAACACCGACTGGAAGAGCTTGCCGCCCACGTACAGCGCTATTTCCGGCAGCGCGGCGTCCGGGTTCTTGAAGCGCGCGATCGTCGGGAAAAAGAGTTGCATGAAAAACGAGGCAACAATGAATATCAGCCCGCCATACAGAGCGGTGAGGAAAATCGCTTTGGGGATCACCCGCGCCGCGTTTGGCGTCTCTTCCGACAGCGTGGTGACCGCGTCAAAGCCGAGGAAAGAGAAGCAGACGATAGTCGCGCCGGTAATAATCGGGATCAGGTGCGCGTTCTCGCTGATAAACGGCTGGAGCGACCAGACGGTGCCGACGCCCTCCCCCTTGTGCAGACCGTGCACCACGAGTATGACAAACACCACCATGATGGCGATCTGCACCAGCACAAACAGGGTGTTAAAGTTGGCGACCAGATTCACACTCTTGAGGTTCGCCAGCGTCAGGATCGTTACAAACCCCACCACCCAAACCCACGGCGGGACTTCAGGGAACAACGCGGAAAGGTAGATCTTCGCCAGCAGCACGTTGATCATCGGCAGGAAGAGATAATCCAGCAGCGATGACCAGCCGACCATAAAGCCTAAGTGGGGTCCGATCGATTTCTGCGTGTAGGTATACGCAGAGCCTGCTTCCGGGAACTGTCGTACCAGTTTACCGTAGCTGATGGCGGTAAACATGACGCCAGCCAGCGCCAGGAGATACGAGGCGGGCACGTGGCCGTTGCTGATACCGGACACAATGCCGAAGGTATCAAACACGGTCATGGGGGTGAGATAAGCCAGCCCCATCATGACCACCTGCCAGAGCTTGAGGGAACTGCGCAGCCGGGTTCTTCCGGCCATGCCCGGCGAGTCAAGAGAGGTGTTAGTCGCCATAAACCGTCCCCCCCATGCTTACCGTGGTTTGCAATCGCGCTGTCCTTAACGCAAACCTGCTTAGCAAAGGGGGAAGTTGTAAAGAACACACGCGATCGTACCAGCGCACCGTCTCTGGCTCGCACTCACAGCAGGCGCCTGACTGGCCCCCTTCGCCCTGCGGATAGTTGAACATCTGCATCATTTCCTACCTCGTCACACAGTGTCGTTAAGAAAATCCCTGTGCCGCCTGCGCTCCATAACGCGACTCCCGGGAGATAGCTGGCGTGCCAGCAAACAGTTAGGCCAGGCTCCGCGCAGGCCGTTTGGTGTTACGTATGAGATGAAACAAAGCGGCCCCTTACCGGGGCACGTCATCAGGCGTTTTTCAGCATCCACTCAATTTCCGTTTCGGTAATCAGGCGTTCAAACTGCAGTAATTCATCGTTTTTGCAGGCGTGATAGACGTGGCAGAAGCGTTCGCCCAGCCGCTCGCGCAGGCTATCGTTTTGCATAAATTCCCACAGCGCATCGCTCTGGCGGATCGGGAACGGCAGTCCGTCCTGCTCCAGACCATTTCCTTCCACTTCTTCCTGCAGCGGTAAATCGTTATCCAGGCCATGTAAAATGCCGGCAAAAATAGCCGCCATCACCAGATACGGATTCGCGTCAGCGCCCGCTACCCGGTACTCGACCCGATGGTTATGGCGATCGCCGCAGGGGATACGCAGGGCAACGGTGCGATTATTGTGTCCCCATGACGCCTGCGTCGGCACGTACATTCCCGGCTGGAAACGGCGGTAGGAGTTGACGTTCGGTGCCAGCAGCGCCATAGACGCAGGCATCAGGTCGATCATCCCGGCCAGCGCGCGTTTCAGCAGCGCGGAATCCTCGCCGCTGGCGTCTGCGAGCACGTTTTCGCCTCGGTTGTTTTGCATGCTGATATGGATGTGCATCCCGCTGCCCGCATGTTCTTCATACGGCTTTGCCATAAACGTGGCGTGCATCTTATGTTTTTCTGCCATCTGCCTGACGAGACGTTTTAGCGCCAGCGCATCATCGCAGGCATCGAGCACGTTTTCCGTATGGTGCAGGTTTATCTCAAACTGGCCCGGAGAGGCCTCAGCCACTGCCCCGTCGGCGGGGATCAGCTGCAGCTGCGCCAGTTCGTCAATGTCGTTCAGTACGTCAGCAAAGTGGTTCAGATTATCAACCGAGTAGACCTGACTCTGCGTGTTGCGCACGTCGGTCCCCGGCGCGCAGGGTGGCTGCAGATAGCCGTCGGCATCGCGTTTACGGTCAAGTAAATAGAACTCCAGCTCTACCGCTACCACGGGGAACAGGCCGCGCTGGCGCAGCTGCTGCCAGAGTCGGTTGAGTACGTTCCGCGGCTCAACGTCAAAGGGAGCGCCATCTTCATCGACCATGGTGAGCTGCACCTGACCAATGTATTCCGGGTCGGCGGCGGACGGCGTCAGGGTGCCCGGTACCGGCACGCAGATACAGTCCGGCTCGCCGAGCTCCTGTCCCAGGCCCGCCTCTTCCACGACGTTACCCAAAATGTCCATGGCGAAAACCGATGCCGGGAAATAGCAGCCTTTTTCAAGCTTGCTCAGTCCGGCAACCGGGATGCGTTTACCGCGAAAACAGCCGTTCAGGTCGGTCAGGAGGACATCAATAAACTGGGTGTCAGGATACTTTTCTAAATAGCGCTTCACTTCCTGCGTAAAGGCGCTGCCCCGCCTCTCATCCGTGTGCTGAACAAAGTTCTCAACTTCTACGATATTGGTTTCCATGATTTACCACCGTTTTTGGGATTTGCGTTCGCTGCTCTGGACTGTCAAATATAATGTCCACCCTATCGAATCTGTATGCAAATAAATTGTTTGTCAAATGTTAAATTAAGTTTGCAAAAGGCAGATCCCGTTGCTAGATTGAGAAAATATTGAACGAAAAGGCCGTTTATCTGGCGAAAATGGCCTAAATTTAGTCCACTTTGTGAGGGCGATCATGGAAAATATAATGAACAAGCCAGTTATTGGCGTGGTGATGTGTAGAAACAGGCTTAAGGGTCATGAGACCCAGACACTGCAAGAAAAGTACCTGAATGCCATTATTAACGCGGGGGGTTTACCAATTGCCTTACCGCATGCGCTGGCAGAGCCAGAGCTGCTCACCGCTCTGCTCCCAACCCTGGACGGGATTTACCTGCCGGGCAGCCCAAGTAACGTGCAGCCGCACCTTTATGGTGAAAACGGCGATGAGCCTAACGCCGATCCCGGGCGAGATCTTCTGAGTATGGCGCTGATTGCCGCCGCGCTCGAAAGGCGCATCCCCATTTTCGCCATCTGCCGGGGGCTGCAGGAACTGGTTGTTGCGACGGGGGGGACGCTGTATCGCCGCCTGTTCGAGCAGAACGACCTGCTCGAGCACCGGGAAGATCCTGAACTGCCGGTTGAGCTACAATACGCTCCGTCTCATGAAGTTCAGGTTCAGGAGGGAGGACTGCTGTCTCAATTAATACCAGGCTGTAACACATTTTGGGTAAACTCGTTACACGGGCAAGGTGCACGGACGTTAGGACCACGGCTTCGCGTGGAGGCCCGCTCGACGGATGGGCTGGTCGAGGCGGTCAGCGTTCATGACCACCCTTTTGCCCTCGGCGTGCAATGGCACCCCGAATGGAACAGCAGCGAGTACGCCCTGTCCCGTATGTTGTTTGAAGGTTTTATCACCGCCTGTCAAAGCCACATTGCCGAGAAGCAGCGGCTTTGACCACTACCGTAAAGGAAATGCAACTATGAGCGATGACGGACTGGCGCCAGGGAAACGTCTGTCTGAGATCCGCCAGCAGCTGGGTCTCTCGCAGCGGCGTGCCGCCGAACTGTCTGGGTTAACACACAGTGCCATCAGCACCATTGAGCAGGACAAAGTCAGTCCTGCTATCAGTACGCTGCAAAAGCTGCTGAAAGTCTATGGGCTGTCGCTCTCGGAATTCTTTTCGGAACCGGAAAAACCTGATGAACCGCAGGTGGTTATTAATCAGGAAGACCTTATCGAAATAGGCAGTCAGGGAGTTTCGATGAAGCTGGTTCATAACGGAAATCCGAACCGTACGCTGGCGATGATTTTTGAAACTTACCAGCCTGGAACCACGACCGGAGAGAGGATCAAACATCAGGGTGAGGAGATCGGTACGATACTGGAAGGTGAAATATTGTTGACCATTAATGGCCAGCAATATCACCTGGTTGCGGGGCAAAGCTATGCCATCAATACCGGCATACCGCACAGCTTCAGCAACACCTCGGCAGGCGTCTGCCGCATTATCAGTGCCCACACCCCCACCACGTTCTAATTACCACTCAGTCCCGGCGTAAGCGCGCTTACGCCGGGAAATATAAAAACGATCGCTGTCGGCATTTAACGGGTTAATTCCCGGGATGCCCCACGGCTTCGTATTGCCTGAAACGGCCATGCCTTTATTTATCTGATTGCGAAAGAAAGGAGTGAATATGCATTTTCAGCACCTGACTTACTGGCAGGATAAAGCAAAAAACAGCGCCATTGAGACCCGGTTATTTATTAACGGTGCCTATTGTGACGCCGCCGATAACACCACGTTTGCAACCGTCAATCCCGCGACCCAGCAGACGCTGGCGAACGTCGCCCGGGGCAAGCAGGCGGACGTGGACCGCGCGGTTCAGGCCGCGCGTGAGGTATTTGAGCGCGGTGACTGGTCGCAGGCGTCTCCGGCGCAGCGCAAAGCCGTGCTAAATAAGCTCGCCGATTTAATGGAACGCCACGGCGAAGAGCTGGCATTACTGGAAACGCTGGACACAGGTAAACCCATCCGCCACAGCCTGCGCGACGATATTCCCGGCGCGGCGCGCGCCATTCGCTGGTACGCCGAAGCAGCGGATAAAGTCTACGGCGAAGTGGCGCCTACGGGTCCGGGCGAGCTGGCGATGATCGTGCGCGAGCCAATCGGAGTTGTTGCGGCCATCGTCCCCTGGAACTTCCCGCTGCTGCTGGCCTGCTGGAAGCTGGGCCCGGCGCTGATCGCGGGCAACAGCGTGATACTGAAACCGTCGGAGAAATCGCCCCTCACCGCCCTGCGGCTGGCCGGACTGGCGAAAGAGGCGGGCCTGCCTGACGGCGTGCTGAACGTGATAAGCGGTTACGGCCACGAAGCGGGCCAGGCGCTGGCATTGCATCCGGAGGTCGAGGTGCTGACGTTTACCGGCTCTACCCGTACCGGCAAGCAGCTGTTGAAGGACGCGGGAGAAAGCAACATGAAGCGCGTCTGGCTGGAGGCGGGCGGCAAAAGCGCCAACATTATCTTTGCCGACTGTCCGGACCTGGACAAGGCCGTGAGCGCGACCGCCGCCGGGATTTTTTATAACCAGGGGCAAGTCTGTATCGCCGGTACCCGTCTGCTGCTCGAAGACAGCATCGCCGATGAGTTCCTGGCCAGGCTAAAAGCGCAGGCTCGTCACTGGCAGCCGGGCGATCCGCTCGACCCGGACAGCACGATGGGCATGCTCATCGACGCTGCGCACGCCGATACCGTCCACACGTTCATTCGCGAGGGAACCCGGAAAGGCACGCTGCTGCTGGACGGGCGGGAACAATCATGGCCTTCCGCAGTCGGTCCAACCATTTTTGTCGACATCGACCCCGCCTCCCCGCTGTGCCGGGAAGAAATTTTCGGACCGGTGCTGGTCGTCACCCGTTTTAAATCCGAAGAGGAAGCCTTAACGCTGGCCAACGACAGTGAATACGGGCTTGGCGCAGCGGTATGGACCCGCGATCTTTCCCGCGCGCACCGCATGAGCCGCCGCCTGAAGGCCGGCTCGGTCTTCGTCAATAACTATAACGACGGTGATATGACCGTTCCCTTTGGCGGCTATAAGCAGAGCGGCAACGGTCGCGATAAGTCCCTGCACGCGCTGGAAAAATTTACCGAACTGAAAACCATCTGGATTGCCCTGGAGCCTCAATCATGACCGAACATACCACCAGCTACTACGCGGCCAGCGCGAACGCTTACGAACCCTTCCCGACGCTTAACGAGTCGATCAGCTGTGACGTGTGCGTGGTGGGCGGCGGCTATACCGGCCTCTCCTCCGCGCTGCATCTCGCCGAAATGGGCTACGACGTGGTGCTCCTTGAAGGGGCGCGCATCGGCTTCGGCGCCAGCGGACGCAACGGCGGCCAGCTGGTTAACTCCTACAGCCGCGATATCGACGTGATCGAGAAAAACTACGGGCCCGATGCCGCCAGAATGCTCGGGAGCATGATGTTTGAAGGCGGGGAAATCATCCGGGAACGCATCCAGCGCTATCAGATCCAGTGCGACTATCGTCCCGGCGGGCTGTTTGTGGCGCTTAACCATAAGCAGCTGGAGACGCTGGAGGAGCAAAAAGCCAACTGGGAACGCTACGGCAACACGCAGCTGGAGTTGCTGGACGCCAGCGCCATTCGCCGGGAAGTCGACAGCGAACGCTATACCGGCGCGCTGCTGGACCGCAGCGGTGGGCATATTCATCCGCTGAACCTGGCGATCGGCGAAGCGGACGCCATTCGCCTGAACGGCGGGCGGGTATATGAGCAGTCCCCGGTGACCTCCATTCAGCACACCAGCCCGGCCGTGGTGAGCACGCAGCATGGCCAGGTGACGGCCCGCTACGTGATCGTCGCCGGGAATGCCTATCTCGGCGATAAGATCGAACCGGAACTGGCAAAACGCAGCATGCCCTGCGGCACCCAGGTTGTAACCACCGCCCCGCTGCCGGTAGAGGTCGCCCGCACGCTGATCCCCAATAACTACTGCGTGGAAGATTGTAACTACCTGCTGGATTACTACCGTCTCACCGCCGACAACCGCCTGCTGTACGGCGGTGGCGTAGTGTATGGCGCGCGCGATCCGGACGATGTCGAGCGCCTGGTGATGCCAAAGCTGCTGAAAACCTTCCCTCAGCTGGCAGGCGTCAAAATCGACTACCGCTGGACGGGCAACTTCCTGCTGACCCTGTCGCGTATGCCGCAGTTTGGTCGTCTGGATAAAAACATCTATTACATGCAGGGCTACAGCGGCCACGGCGTGACCTGCACCCACCTGGCCGGACGGCTGATCTCGGAACTGTTGCGCGGCGACGCCGAGCGCTTTGATGCGTTTGCTAACCTCCCGCACTACCCCTTCCCGGGCGGCCGCAGCCTGCGGATTCCATTTACGGCGATGGGCGCGGCGTACTACAGCCTGCGCGATCGTCTTGGCGTATGATCGTTTCGACAAAAGGGTATCTGACATGAGTAACCAGGAATTTCATCAGCGCAGACTTTCTGCCACCCCGCGCGGCGTAGGCGTAATGTGTAATTTCTTTGCCCGCTCGGCGGAGAATGCCACGCTTACCGACGTGGAAGGCAACGACTATATTGATTTCGCCGCCGGGATCGCGGTACTGAATACCGGCCATCGTCATCCTGAACTGGTAGCCGCAGTAGAAAAACAGCTTCACCAGTTCACCCACACGGCCTACCAGATTGTGCCGTATGAAAGCTACGTTTCATTAGCTGAAAAACTTAACGAGCTGGCCCCGGTGCAGAGCCCGGCCAAAACGGCGTTCTTCACAACGGGCGCGGAAGCGGTGGAAAACGCCGTTAAAATCGCCCGGGCCCACACCGGCAGACCGGGCGTGATTGCCTTCGGGGGAGGCTTTCACGGCCGCACCTATATGACCATGGCGTTAACCGGCAAGGTCGCGCCTTACAAGCTGGGATTTGGTCCCTTCCCGGGGTCGGTTTATCACGTGCCGTATCCCTCCGAGCTGCACGGCATCACGACGCAGGATGCCATCACGGCGATAGAGCGCCTGTTCAAAGCGGATATTGAGGCGAAACAGGTAGCGGCGATTATTTTTGAACCCATCCAGGGTGAAGGCGGATTCAACGTCGCCCCACCAGAGCTGGTATCCGCCATCCGCCGCATCTGTGATGAGCACGGGATCGTGATGATTGCCGACGAAGTGCAGAGCGGCTTCGCCCGAACGGGTAAGCTGTTTGCCATGGAACACTACGCGGACAAACCCGACCTGATGACGATGGCTAAAAGCCTGGCAGGCGGAATGCCGCTGTCCGGCGTGGTGGGCCGCGCCGAAATCATGGACGCGCCGGCTCCCGGCGGCCTGGGGGGAACCTATGCCGGCAACCCGCTTGCGGTGGCCGCCGCGCACGCGGTGCTGAATATTATCGACAACGAGTCACTGTGCGCGCGCGCCCGTCAGCTGGGCGATCGGCTGAAAGCCACGCTGGAGGAGATTCAGGGCACCTTCCCTGCGCTCGTGGCGATAAGGGGAAGAGGATCGATGATCGCGGCGGAGTTTTTTGATCCCGAGAGCCGTGAACCTTCGGCCGCCATTGCGCAGGCGATCCAGCAAAAGGCGCTCGCCCAGGGCCTGCTGCTGTTGATCTGCGGCCAGTACGGCAACGTGATCCGCTTCCTTTATCCGCTGACCATTCCGGATGCTCAGTTCAACCAGGCGCTGGCAATCCTGCAACAGGTTATGCGCGATAAGTCCTGAGTGCCCACCGAAAACCGTCTCCCGGAATGCCGGGGACGGTTTTCTACGGAGGAGATCGGCACAGATTTCCTCCGTGTGGGAAATGTTGGGGAATTTGCTCGGTTTCATTGTATGCTCCCTGAAACACATCCCCGGCATGAGGAAATAAGAATTGCAAAAAACATCAGCCTATCAGTCACTTGTGAAAACCTTCCAGCGTCTCTCCCGCTTCTCGCACCTCTCCTCCATCGCCAGCTGGGACATGTTCACCATGATGCCGCCCGGCGGCAGCGCCGCGCGCGGCGAGGCGCTGGCAGAGATGAGCGTCCTGCAGCACCAGCTCCTGACCGATAAAAAAGTCGGCGACCTGTTAGCGGCGGCGGCAGGAGAAGATCTGAATGACGTCGAACAGGCCAACCTGCGCGAAATGACACGCCACTACCAGCAGGCGACCCTGCTGCCGGAATCGCTGGTGGAAGCCAAATCTCTGGCGGGCAGCAGGTGTGAACACGCCTGGCGTACTCAGCGCCCCGCCAACGACTGGCAGGGCTTTTCCGCCAACCTGAAAGAGGTGGTTAAACTCAGCCGCGAAGAGGCTCGCCTGCGGGCTGAAGCAAAAGGCTGTACGCCTTACGACGCGCTGCTGGACATTTTTGAACCCGACATGACCAGCGCGCGTCTGGACGTTCTGTTCGGCGACATGAAGTCCTGGCTACCGGACCTGCTGGCAAGCGTGGTGGAAAAACAGGCTCAGCGGTCGTTTATTCCCCCGCAGGGCCCCTTCCCGACGGCAACACAGCGTGAGCTGGGCCTGGAGGCCATGAAGATGCTCGGCTTCGATTTTAACGGCGGTCGCCTCGACGTGAGTGCGCACCCCTTCTGCGGCGGCGTACCGGAAGACGTGCGCATCACCACGCGCTACGACGAGGATGAACTGCTCAGCGCGCTGTTTGGCGTGATCCACGAAACCGGACATGCGCGCTACGAACAAAACCTACCGCGCGCGTGGGCAGGACAGCCGATTGCGCTGGCCCGCTCAACCGCGATCCATGAATCGCAGAGCCTGTTCTTTGAGATGCAGCTGGGACGGAGTGAAGCCTTCCTCAAACATCTTCTCCCTGCGGTGCACGCCCGTTTTGGCAGCCAGGCGGCGTTCAGCGAAGAGAACTTTATTGCCTGGAACCAGCGCGTGAAGCCGGGCTATATCCGCGTCGATGCGGACGAAGTGAGCTACCCGGCACACGTGGTGCTGCGCTATGAGATTGAGCGGGCGCTGATCAACGGCGAGATTGAGGTAGACGATATTCCCGCCCTGTGGGACGAGAAAATGCAGGCCTGGCTCGGGTTGTCCACCAAAGACAACTACCGCAACGGCTGCATGCAGGATATCCACTGGACCGACGGCGGTTTTGGTTACTTCCCGTCGTACACGCTGGGGGCTATGTATGCCGCACAGCTGTTCCACGCCGCGAAAACTGCGCTTCCGGGTCTGCAGGCCTCCATCGCTGAAGGCGACTTTTCCGCACTCTTTGAGTGGCTGCGCCAGAACATCTGGCAGCACGGCAGTCGCTTCAGCACGTCGCAGTTAATCACCCAGGCGACGGGTGAAGATCTGAATATCCGTTACTTCCGCGAGCATCTGACCTCCCGCTATTTGTAATCTGTTTGGCCGGGGGTGAGGGACCTCAGGTAAAAGAGCCGTATGTTCCCCCTCACCCCAGCCCTCTCCCTCATGGGCTGAGGAATCCCCAGTAATTTTTTACCTGAAGCGATGAACGTTGCTTCGTCAAAATTAATGACTTACAGCGACAACCTGGTCCGGCTGTAAATCGCCGAAGCGTTTCCGTAAGGCCGGGGCGAGGCGCAGGGATGCGCCGAGAGGGCGTGGCCTGCAGGGATGCAGGCTCATGCCCGACCCGATAGCCTGAAGGAATAAGCTGAGGGCACCGCGAAGCGGCGATTTACCGCCGGGAGCCCGGGTCGCCAGGGTGGTGGCGATTGAGCCACCCTGGCACGTTCACCGGTCATGGCGTTACAGAGTAGCAAGGAACATGAAGTGAACGGAATGACCACTACAGCCGTATGTTCCCCCTCACCCCAGCCCGTCCCCCCTCATGGGAGAGGGAGCCGTCTGTGCAGGACCCCGGCAATGTACATATGGTTACACGCCGATACCAATCACTCACGGAAACCCCGAATTTACAGGGATATAGTTATTTCAACGGCCCCGCAGTGGGGTTAAATGAAAAACCAAATTCGAGGGTATGAACATGAAAAAAGTATTAGCTCTGGTTGTTGCCGCTGCTATGGGTCTGTCTTCTGCTGCGTTCGCTGCTGAAACCACTGCTGCACCGGCTGCTGCGGCACCTGCTGCAACGACCACCGCGGCGCCAGCAAAAACTGTCCATCACAAGAAACATCATAAAGCCGCTAAACCGGCTGTAGAGCAGAAAGCTCAGGCTGCTAAAAAGCACCACAAAAAAGCGACCAAACCGGCTGTAGAACAGAAAGCTCAGGCTGCTAAAAAGCACCACAAAAAAGCGACCAAACCGGCTGTAGAACAGAAAGCTCAGGCTGCTAAAAAGCATCACAAAAAAGCAGTAAAACACGAAGCTGCTAAACCAGCTGCACAGCCAGCTGCGTAAGAGTACAAGCTTAACCGTGCCTTTCGGGGCACGTTGGTAAACCGGCGCTGAACCGGACAGGTTCCGCGCCGTTTTTTTTATCCGGAGGGCGTATGCTGCGACGCTATCGGTTTGAGCTGATTCTGATCCTGCTTATTTTATGCGCGCTCATTGCCAGCCATTTTTATCTTTCCTGATTGTAGCACGCTGATTTTACTCCCACTTTAGCGCTGTCCCGTCTATAGTATTTTCATAGGGTTCACTTTTAATAATCATAATTACCCCCCACCAGAGTGAGATATGCGTAAATCTGTTGTGTTGTTACTGGGAACGTTTGGTCTTTTTTCTGGATTCTCACATGCGGATGATGGCGGTGATGACACCATTAGCGCGAAAGAGTTAAAGACGCTTTTTTTCAATCATGACGACCGCACGCGCGTCGCCGATCCCACCCAGGCGCCCTGGGATGCTATAGGTCAACTGGAAACCGCCAGCGGTAACTTATGTACTGCGACGTTGATCACCCCTCAGCTTGCCCTGACGGCAGGCCACTGTCTGTTAACGCCGCCAAACGGCAAGCCGGATAAAGCGGTGGCCTTGCGGTTTGTGTCGCAAAAAGGGACCTGGCGCTATGAAATCCACGGCATTAAAGGCCGTGTCGATCCGTCTCTCGGCAAACGCCTGAAGCCGGATGGTGACGGCTGGATCGTGCCACCGGCGGCCGCCTCATGGGACTTTGGCCTGATCGTTTTACGCTACCCCCCTTCCGGCATTACGCCGCTGCCGTTATTTGATGGCGATAAAGACGCACTCACCGCCGCCCTGAAAGCCGCCGACCGAAAGGTGACGCAGTCCGGCTATCCTGTCGACCATCTGGATACGCTTTACACCCACACCGACTGTATTGTGACGGGCTGGGCGCAAAACAGCGTACTTTCGCACCAGTGCGATACGTTGCCGGGTGACAGTGGTTCACCGCTGATGCTGAAAACAGATAACGGCTGGCAGTTAATTGGCGTGCAGAGCTCTGCACCGGCGGCGAAAGATCGCTGGCGCGCAGATAACCGGGCCTTGTCCGTGACCGGTTTTCGCGACAAGCTGGAAGCGCTGGCACAGCAATAAATCAGCATCGTCTGACCTGATGCAGTGCCCTGATTGACTCAATCGGCATCGGCTGGCTGAACCAAAAACCCTGCAGTTGATCGCAGCCAGCCAGCCGCAGCAGTTTCATTTGCTTCTCGGTTTCCACCCCTTCGGCGACCACCGCCATCCCCAGCGCGTTGGCGATCCGCACCGTGCCGCTCACCAGCGCGGCTGCCTGTTCATCGTTGTCCACCAGCCCGGCCAGGGATTTATCGATCTTGATGGTGTCGAAGTTAAAACGCCGCAAATAGCCAATGCTGGAATAGCCGGTGCCAAAGTCATCCAGCGCCACCGCGGTACCCAGCGCTTTAAGATTGGCTATTGCCATGCGGGCACGATCCGGATTTTCCAGCACATAGCTCTCCGTTACCTCAAGCTGCAGCCGGTGGGCCGGGAAACGGGTACTCTCCAGCACGCTGGCCACTTTGTCTTCGAAGGCGGGATCGCGAAATTGCGCGGGAGAGATATTAACGGAAAGCTTTAAGTCACCGTATGGCTGGAGATCCTGACAGGCGCGCTGCAACACAAACTGGCCCAGTTTGTAAATCAGACCGCTGGTCTCCGCGATGGCGATGAAGGTATCCGGGCCCAGCGGCCCTTCCGGGCGACGCGGCCAGCGGACCAACGCTTCGACGCTGCTCATCGTCTGAGTGCGGGCGTCAACGATCGGCTGATACCAGACCTCAAACTCATCGCGCTCCAGACCGCTACGGATCTGATTTTCAATCGCCAGCTTGCGTTCCCGGACGCTGTTCAGCTCCGCATCGTAGTGGGTAATCCGCCCTTTTCCACTCATTTTGGCGTGATACATGGCAATATCGGCGCGGCGAAACAGTTCTGAGCTGGTGCATTCAATCAGAGTTCCGCTGGCGATACCGATGCTGGCCCCGATATGGATGGTGCGTTCCCCCAGCTGAACCGGGGTGGCGAGGAAATCCAGCACCGAAACGGCAAAGGCGGTGGCTCGGGCCTCTGCATCATCACCGCCGATTGTCATGGCAAACTCATCCCCGCCCATGCGGGCCAGCATCCCGCCCGGCGGCACCCGTTCACTCAGCGTTTTCGCAATCGCCACGATGAGATCGTCCCCCACGCTGTGGCCGTAGATATCATTCACATCTTTAAAACCATCCAGATCGATAAACACCACGCTTTTGACGTCGATATCTCCGCGTAAGCTCACCCGATCCAGCGCCTCGATAAGCGCTCGCCGGTTCGGCAGATGGCTTAACCAGTCCGTTCTGGCCACCAGACGTGCCTGGCTTTCTCCTCGTGCAAGCTTGTACAGCCCCACGCTGCTCACCAGAATAAAGAGCAGGATCAGGGCCGATGCCAGCACAACAATCTGCGTGATATCAGAGGATGCCGCCCGGGCGGCCTGCGCCCCCGGAAGCCGCGCCTGCCAGTTCAGATAGCCCAGCAGCTCCCCAGCCGAACTGCGCAGCGGCATACTCATCTCGTTAACTTTATCTGGCGTAAAGTGAAGGTTATCGATCTGAAAGGTCGTCCCCAGGTCGGATAAGATTCTGGCGTTCAGATGACGGGTGATCACCAGATAGCGGCGCGTTCCGTCGGTAACCTGTAATCTTCCGACCATTGGGCGAATCAGCCCAATGCCCACAAAGGCGACGCCGCTTCGCGTTTTGCTGATCCCGGCATAGATATTTTTATCGCTTGATAAGGCGCGCGCATGCTGAGCAATAAGGGCTTTCAGCCCCTCACCGAAAAAATCGAGATTCGTCTCCTGAAAAGGCTGACTTTTAAACGATCCCCAGAGGACGTTGAAATGTTCATCCAGCACGAAGGTGCCGTCATAGAGGTTATTAATTTTAAAGCCGGTGCCCCAGGTGTCGTACAGCCAGTCGGTATTAAGCGTGGGACGGTAGGCTTCCCGCACAGCATCGTCCCAGACGGCGTTGTCAAGCACCAGAGATGAGACGCGGTTAACCGATGTCTGAATAGCCCCCTGCACGGAAAGCGCCGTGCGGTGTTCATCAATTTCATTGGTTTTGGTGCTGATAAGATTCAGGGAAAGATAGAGGAGTGCGACGACGGAGATGATTAAGCCGATGCCCGCCATAAAGACCATGGCAAACAACGTTCTCGCATTGGGAATATTGCGCCAGCTTAATGTGCGATACATCAGCCTTCCTCTTCATGTTTTGCTTTTCTAAGCGTAATACAGGCAGCGAATTTCGCTGCCTGTAAATCATGGATTGAGGACTGTCAGGCGAGTTTTATCATGATCATGCCGGCAAGCAGCAGGATGAGCCCCATCCAACCCTTGTTATTTAAGCGCTGGCCGAAGAGCACCCAGCCTGCAGCCAGCGTGGCGGCGATACCAAAACCGCCCCACAACGCATAGGCGACCGAAAGATCGATACCTTTTACCGCCTGGGACAGCGCGCTGAACGCCCCCAGAACCGCTGCAATCGACATCAGGCCGTAGAATTTACGACGAAAACCATCGGAGAATTTCAGCAGAACGTTCGCCAGGATCTCAAGCACGATGGCGAACCCCAGCCAGGCCGCATGAACCCACTCAAACTGTTGCATGGTTCTGCTCCTTCTGCTGTTTGCCAGGTTTACGGGTACCGGACTTAATCAGCACAATACCCGCGACCAGCGTCGTTAAACCGGCGACCTTCATTGTTGTTAATGTTTCGTCAAATATCAGCACGCTGAACAGCGTAATCAACAAAATACCGATCCCCTCCCACAGGGCATACGCGACGCCCAGCGCAATTTTTTTCACTGCAAACGAGAGGAAAATATAAGACAGTGAAATCATCACCAGCATCAAAATAAAACCGGTATTGCCATCGCTGACGCTTGCCCACTTCATAGACAGCGTGCCGGTAATTTCAGCGATAATAGCCAGCGCTAATAAAATCCAGTAAAACATGTTTTTCTCCTGCTTGAGAATATAATCCATCGTGGCCCGCTGCGTGCAGCAAACCCAAAAATACGAATTGAAATCAGACAGCTAAGCGCTTAGCGCCAGCTCAGGCAGAAGAAATGACTATAGTGCGGTGCGCCAGTGTTGCTCACCAGAAAGCAGGCAGAAAGAAGTGGAGTATACAGCAGTATTGTTTGAAGAGTACGTCCTGAACATATTGTCCATAAAATTACAATTATCCGCGTTGTTGCTTCTCGTCTTTGCGGATGAAAATTGTCCTCGGTAGTTAAACACACCGAATTTGTACCATAAGCCAGGATTTTACTCAAAGTCTTTGCAATTCTTTACCCACTCCGTTTGATTTTGGTTAGTTTATTGCAAAGCCTTTCACCTTTATTATAAATATAAAGAAAATTTCGGAGTCACCATGGCTAAACCCATCATTACCCTGAACGGGTTAAAAATTGTCATCATGCTGGGCATGCTGGTGATCATATTGACAGGCGTGCGCTTCGCCGCCGACATTATTGTGCCCTTTATTCTGGCCCTGTTTATTGCGGTGATCCTCAACCCGCTGGTGCAGCGCATGACGCGGCTACGCATTCCGCGCGTGCTGGCTATCACGCTGCTTATCAGCATCATTATTGTGGCGATGGTACTGCTGGTGGCTTATCTGGGTACCTCGCTCAATGAACTGGCGCGAACGCTGCCAAAATACCGCTCTTCGCTGGCTATCCCCCTGCTGCAGCTAGAACCCTGGCTGCAGCGGGCGGGTATCGAAGTCTCGGTGGAAGAACAGCTGAAATATATCGACCCCAACGCGGCGATGACGATCGTCACCAGCCTGCTGGCGCAGCTTTCCAATGCCATGACCTCCATTTTCCTGCTGTTTTTAACGGTGGTGTTCATGCTGCTGGAGGTGCCGCAGCTGCCAGCAAAGCTGCAGCAGATGATGGTCCGTCCGGTCGAAGGAATGGGGGCGATTCAACGCGCGCTGGACAGCGTTTCCCGCTATCTAGTGCTGAAAACCGCCATTAGCCTGGTGACGGGCGTTGTCGTCTGGTTGATGCTTCTGGCGCTGGACGTTCGCTTTGCGTTTGTCTGGGGGTTGCTGGCGTTTGCGCTTAACTACATTCCCAACATTGGCTCCGTGCTGGCGGCGATCCCCCCTATCCTCCAGGTGCTGGTTTTCAGCGGGCTTTATGACGCGCTGATCCTGCTTGCCGGATACCTGGTCATCAATCTTGTGTTCGGTAACATTCTTGAGCCACGCATGATGGGTCGTGGCCTGGGGCTCTCCACGCTGGTGGTCTTTTTGTCCCTGATTTTCTGGGGCTGGCTGCTCGGGCCCGTTGGGATGCTGCTCTCCGTCCCGCTAACCATTATCGTCAAGATTGGTCTGGAACAGACGGCAGGCGGGCAAAGTATCGCCGTGCTGCTGAGCGATATGAGCCATAAATAGCGCTCAGTCCTCCATCGACAGGAGGGGCTTGCGGGTCCTTCCACCTTCACGATAAGCGCTGAGCGCCCTCTGCCAATCCGCCAGCGGGTAAACCGTAACGTCGCTGTACTCACTGTCGGGCAACATCCGCCAGATGCGCTCGAACTCCGCGCGCCACGCCTCAACGCCGAGCGCATCCAGACCGTTTCGGATATGGAACCACGCCACGCGCGGCGCAGGGAGCCGCTGTGTGAAGGCTTGCCCGGAGAGCAGCCCGTAGCAGACAAACATGCCCTGCTCGGGCATCACGCTGAGGATCGCTTCCGCAAGCTGCCCGCCGGTAGCATCGTAGACGATATCGCTACGGGCGGCGACGATGCCGATTCTGTTTGCGTCATGCTGCGCGACAGGCGTGATGCCCATCGCCTCCAGCCGTTCAGCATGCACGGCAGAACGGTGAATGCCGTACACCGCTTCCGCCCCCGCCTGACGCGCCCACTGCCCCAGCAGAATGGCGCAATCCGATCCGGCAGCCGTGAGCAAGACCCGCTTTCCGCGCGGCGGGTAGCGGGTCAGCATCATCTGCGCCGCCAGCGGGTTGATATAGGCCCGCGCGGCCAGCTGTGCGTCGACGGTGTCCGGAACGGGTATCGCATACTCTGCCGGGCAATCAACATAGCGCTGCCAGGTTCCCTGACCGCGCAGCGGCAGGACGCGCTGACCCACCAGATGCTTAAACGAGGCGGGCGCCTCGATGACAACCCCAACACCTTCATACCCCGCGATCGCCGGTAACGGGGTTCGGTGGCGATAGGCGCCGGTGATGGGAATAAGATCGGACGCGTTCACCGGAGAAAACAGCATCCGCACGCGGAGCTGTCTCGGCGCAAGCGCGCCCGGGGGCGCGGTTTCAGGTTGCAGAACGGTTTCTGGCTCGCCAAAACGGCGATACCAGAGGGCCAGATTTTCCATTACGATCTCAAGGCTGATAGCGGAACTACTCGCGCCAGCCCATTGCCGGTGCGACATGCTTGAGAATAGACTCAATCACGTGCGCATTATAATCCACACCCAGCTGGTTCGGTACGGTCAGTAAGAGCGTGTCCGCCTCGGCAATTGCCTCGTCTTTTTTCAGCTGTTCAACCAGCTTGTCCGGCTCCGCGGCATAGCTGCGCCCGAAGATGGCGCGCGTTTTCTCATCAAGGTAACCCACGCTATCGCTGTCGTTGCGGCTGGCACCGAAATACATCCGGTCACGGTCGTCCATCAGCGCAAAAATACTGCGGCTGACCGACACCCGCGGCTCGCGCGTATGCACTGACTCTTTCCAGGCCTGACGGTACGCGCGGATCTGTTTTGCCTGCTGAATATGGAACGGCTCACCGGTTTCATCGTCCTTCAGGGTTGAACTTTGCAGGTTCATTCCAAGCTTTGCGGCCCATATGGCCGTCGCATTGGAACCTGCGCCCCACCAGATACGCTCGCGCAGCCCTTTAGAATACGGCTCCAGGCGCAGCAGCCCCGGCGGATTCGGGAACATTGGCTGCGGGTTCGGTTTGGCAAACCCTTCCCCACGCAGCACCTCAAGCAGCACCTCGGTATGACGGCGCGCCATGTCCGTCTCGTTTTCCCCTTCCTGCGGGACATAGCCGAAATGACGCCAGCCATCAATAACCTGCTCCGGGGAGCCGCGGCTGATGCCGAGCTGCAGGCGACCGCCGGAAATCAAATCCGCCGCGCCCGCATCCTCGGCCATGTACATCGGGTTTTCGTAACGCATGTCGATCACGCCGGTGCCGATTTCGATGGTTTTCGTTTTTGCGCCAATAGCGGCCAGCAGAGGGAACGGCGAGCTAAGCTGTCGGGCGAAGTGGTGCACGCGGAAATAGGCGCCGTCTGCCCCCAGCTCCTCAGCCGCCACGGCTAAATCAATGGACTGCAGCAGCGTGTCTGCCGCCGAGCGCGTGCCCGACTGTGGCGAAGGCGTCCAGTGACCAAAGGATAAAAATCCGATCTTTTTCATAACCATTTTTCCTGATAATACGTTGCGTTCTGTCAACTTTACGCATTACCCGATAAGAATAAATGCCGTTTATTTAACGGAAAGCATCAAATAAATTGACAGAATAGCGCGGTTCTTCATTCCGCCCCATAATGGGATATAATCTTCCCCACTCTTTTCATGGCAGGTAAAATCGGCAATGGCTTTGATCCCCAAAAACTACGCGCGGCTGGAAAGCGGCTATCGCGAAAAAGCATTAAAAATCTATCCATGGGTGTGTGGACGCTGCTCGCGCGAGTTTGTCTATTCCAATCTTCGCGAACTCACGGTTCACCATATCGATCACGACCATACCAACAACCCGGAAGATGGCAGCAACTGGGAGCTGTTGTGCCTGTTTTGCCACGATCACGAGCATTCGAAATACACCGAAGCGGATCGGTACGGCACCACCGTGGTCGCCGGGGAAGACGCGCAAAAAGACGTGGGCGTCGCCACGTTTAACCCGTTTGCCGATTTAAAGGCGATGATGGATAAGAAGAAGTAATCCTCTCGCCCCCTCGCTCACATCGTGATCCACGAATTTAGAATGTCCAGGTGATAGCGGCGGTTGCAGACCCCTCATTACGCCGCATCACTATCGGGCTGTCATTGGCATGGTCGCCAAGCCAGGTATAGTCCGCGCTCAGGACCGTCCCCCAGTGGGCATCAAACTGATGGCTCCAGGTCAGGCTGGTGTCGACGCCGTAAAATCCACCCGGCGCAGCATAGCGGCGATAGCCGGTGCGGCGGCTCTGCTGCTCGCTGACCCCATACCAGGTATTCAGGTAACGGCTGTCGCCAAACAGGGCCGCAGACTGCAAGGCGATCGTGTCCTGGTTATTTTGTACCGGGATCAGCGTAACAGAGGCCTGATAGCTTGCCCCCTGGCTGTCGGTTAACGGCAGCGTCGCTTTGCCTTCCATACTCAGCCATGGCGCGGCCTGCCAGCCCACGGCAAGGCCGGTATTCAGGGTGGCATCAATGTCCCCCATCCCTTTCAGATTGTTTGCGCCCTCACGCCAGCCAGAATTTTTATCAGCCCTTCCGAAGTCGTAGCCCAGCGTGTGTTCGAAATACCAGCCGCTGTCGTTTTGCAGGTCATACCCCACCCCTTTTTGCGCATCAACGAAGAAAGCGCCTTTGCGTCCCTGCAGCACAGGAACCACCTGCCACACCTGCTTGTCTGAGCCTGAGTAACGCGGGGCGTATTGCCCTCCCAGCCCGACGGTTAGGGAATCGGAAGCGGTGCCATCATCCGCCTGCGCGCCGGAAGCCACGGCCATCAGAAGCGGGACGGACATATACAGGACTTTATTTATCGCTATCATACTGCTCTCCATATAGACGCTGGCGTCTCCTGATACAGGGCGGCCACACAATGTTGGCGCAGTATGATTTGGCTGAATCAATGAATCGTCGGGATAGTGTTAAGAAATGGTCAAGGTGAACGGATGTTGTCCAGAAGAGTGCTGATTATTGAAGATGACGCCGATGTGGCCGGCGTGCTCGAAGCCTATTTACGGCGGGAAAATTACGACGTGACCATTACCGGGGACGGTCATTCCGGGCTGGATATGGCGCAGCGGTGGAAGCCAGACCTCATTCTGCTGGACGTGATGCTGCCGGGGCTTAACGGCACCGAAGTGCTGGCTGGCCTGCGTCGTAAAAGCGATGTGCCGGTGATTATGGTTACGGCCATGGGGGATACTCCCGATCGCATTGGCGCCCTGCGTTACGGTGCCGATGATTACGTTGTGAAGCCTTATCATCCGGGCGAAGTGGTGGCGCGGGTGCAGGCGGTGCTGCGGCGCAGCAGTAAAAAAGAGGCTGACGAAGAGATCCTTCGCTGGCAAACGCTGGCGGTGGATGTCGCCGCCATTGTGGCGAGCGTGGATAACGGCGGCGACGCGCCCGTGATGCTCGATCTTACGCCAACGGAATTCTCGCTTCTGGCAACGCTGCTGCGCTCGCCTGCACACCCGTTTTCCCGCCAGTATTTACTGGAACACTGTTTGCCGGAAAGCGAGGCGCTGGAGCGCGTTGTCGACACCCATATTTATAACCTGCGTAGAAAACTCGAAGCGGTGGGCATCTCCGGCGTGCTGATCAACGTTCGCGGCGTGGGTTACAGGTTCAGACAGCCATGATAAAAAACCGGCACTCCTCTCTGTGGCGCTGGATTTGCGCGCGCATCCTGGCGCTGGCTATCGGCAGCGTGATCGTCATTGCCACCTGCATGTGGCTGCGCTATGCGGTCCAGAACTACTGGATCATGGGCAGGATGCCACCGGCGGTCCGGCAGGAATTTCTGACGCTCAGCCAGAACCCACAGGCCGATCCGGCCCGCTTCCACAGCATTGTGGATACCTGGTGGGGGCTGAGTTATTCCACGCCATCCATCGCCTCAGCGGACTGGGTCACGGTGGCCCTGCTGGTGCTGGTGATGATCCCGTTTATTGTGGTGATGGGGCTCAAACACGCCCGACCGCTGGCACTGCAGTTCAGCCGCCTTCTCGATGCCGCCAAAGATGTCGCCGACGGGCAGTTTGGCCGTCAGGCTGAACTCGTCAAGGATGCGCCAGCGGAAATGGTCAGCTTTGCAAACGACTTTAACTCCATGACGGGGCAACTCGCCCGCTATGAAAAAGAG
The DNA here is from genome assembly GCF_977039595.1 of Enterobacter sp. Lineage (NCBI taxonomy): Bacteria > Pseudomonadati > Pseudomonadota > Gammaproteobacteria > Enterobacterales > Enterobacteriaceae > Enterobacter > Enterobacter sp. The sequence goes on along the minus strand of NZ_CDRQYH010000030.1, from coordinate 13,587 downwards.
CTCCGCGCCTCGCACGTCGCGATGGCGCACGAGCTGCGCTCGCCCCTGACGGCCGCCATTGGTCGTCTGCAGGGCATGTTGGACGGCGTGTTTGATGCCAGCCCGGCACAGCTGGGCATGGTGATGAAACAGCTTCAGCATCTTAATCGCCTGACCGATGAGCTTCACCTTCTCTCGTTAGCGGACGCGGGAAATCTGGTGCTGGAAGAGCAGGCCTTTTCTCTGGATGAGCTTATTCAGGAGCGGGCGGCCTGGATCATGCCGCAGGCCGAAGCGAATCATTTTACGATTACGCTGCGTAACCCGCGTACGTGCCCGTTCAGAGGCGATGCGTTCCGCATGGGGCAGGTTGTTACCATCCTCATGGAAAATGCACTACGCTACGGGCGCGAGGGCGGACATCTTGATGTGGCGCTGCGTTACGCCAGCGGGCGTTACACTCTCGACTTTACCGATGACGGGCCGGGCGTTTCGCCCCAGTTTTTACCGGAAATGTTTAAACGCTTTAGCCGCGAGGAGCAGTCCCGCGCGCGGCATTCCGGCGGTAGCGGCCTCGGATTGTCCATCGCGCGGGCAATTTGCCAGGCGCATGGGGGTGAGATTAGCGCGTCATTACCCGAAACGGGCGGCCTCGCCGTACGCATCGTATTGCCCTGGCACCCGTCCGGTAATGAAAATTTCCACTCTTGATAAAGCCTTGACAGAACATCGAATCTTTCTCGACGTGCCGCGCATTTAATAACGCCATTCACTTTATGGAGCGGCGTTATGTCAGACGAATTTTTTCTCTCCCTCCGCCACTGCCTGCATCATTTGTACGGCGTGGCGCGCACCCTTTCCTGGCTGCATTTTCTTCCCCTGGCCCTGCTTGCGCTGGCGATTTTTCCGCTGACCGGCTGCGGTGATAAACACGAAAACAAACCTGACCCAGTGCGTAAGGTACGCTACGTCGTCGTTGGCACCGCCCAAACCCTTCCCGCGCTGGAAAGAACCGGTGAGATCCATGCCCATGATGAAACGACCCTGAGCTTTCGTACCGGAGGCCGGATACTGACGCGCAGCGTTGATATTGGCGACCGGGTCACTGCCGGACAGCTACTGGCCACGCTTGACGATACGACCGGGAAAAACCAGCTCGACAGCGCCGCGGCCGACTATGAAAGCGCCAAAGCCTCTGCCCAGGTCGCCGCGCTTAACGTTAGTCGAATGCAAAAGCTCATGCCAACGGGTGCTATCGCCCGCACGCAGCTCGACAGCGCCCGTGCGGACTGGCTTGTCGCCCGCGCGCGCTTAAAAAGCAGCGAGGCCGCGTGGCGAAATGCTCGCGAAAGCCTCGGCTGGACGCGCCTGATCGCCCCACAAGCGGGCGTCATCACGGCCGTGAGCGCCTCAGCGGGGCAGGTTGTCAGCGACGGCCAGTCCGTGCTGACTCTGGCGACCGGGGAAGCCCGCGACGTGGCGTTTGATATTGCCACGCCCGATGCGATTCCGCCTCTGGATAAGACAGCATTGCGGGTTTCCCTCCTCAGCGACCCGTCGGTACAGGCCTCTGCCGTACTGCGGGATATTACCCCGCAGGCCGATCCTCAGACCCGCACCTGGCGCGTCAGAGCGACCCTGCAAAACCCGCCGGAGGCCATGGCGCTTGGTGCCAGCGTCACCGTGACGTTGCCCTCCGCCGCCCCGCACGGGTACGCGCTTCCCGCGTCGGCGCTGACCCGCGTCGGCGACAAACCGGCCGTTTTTGTGATCTCTTCACAGTCGCGGGCGCAGCTGCGCGCGGTAGTGCCCGCAAGCTATACGGCCATCTCCGTTATGATTGACTCCGGCCTTGAGCCAGGCGACAGGGTGATTACGGCGGGCGTGAGCACATTACGATCCGGCGAGCCGGTGGTGCCAGGGGAGGTTCAGCCATGAGTACCGGAGCGGAAGCCAAATTTAACCTCTCCGCCTGGGCGCTTAAGAACCAGCAGATGGTCAGCTTTTTTATGCTGCTGGTGATTGCGATGGGCGTGTTCTGCTATGAGAAGCTGCCGCGTAATGAAGATCCGGCGTTCACTATTAAAACGGCCGTCGTCTCCGCGCAGTGGCCGGGAGCATCCGTGGCGGATACCACCCGCCTGCTGACCGATACGCTTGAAAAAAAGCTGCAGGAAACGCCCTGGCTGGATTATCTCGAAAGTGAAACCCGTGCCGGACGCACCGTTATCCACGTCAACCTCCGTGACGATACGCCCCCGCAACGCGTGCCCGATATCTGGTATCAGGTTCGCAAAAAAATGCAGGACATCGCACCGTCCCTGCCTGACGGGGTGCAGGGGCCTGCCGTGGACGACGAGTTTGACGACACGTTCGGCACTATTTATGCCTTTATTCCCGACGGTTTTACCCTGCGGGAGGTGCGGGATCGCGTAGAGACAATACGTCGCGAGCTCATGTCCCTGCCGGATATGGGTAAGACCACCCTGCTGGGCGAACAGCAGGAGCAGTGGGTTCTCGCCTTTTCTCCGGCACGCCTGGCCGGTATGGGGCTCGATATTCAGGAAGTTGCTGACGCCCTCCGGGCGCAAAACGCGGTTGTCCCGGCTGGCGTTATGCGAACCGGGCAGGAGAACATGGCGATAAAGGTCAGCGGAGCGCTCACCACCGAAGAGAGCTTACGCGCCGTCACGCTGCACGTTAACAATCGCTATATTCCGCTGACCGATATTGCCACCGTCACCCGTGAAATCGCCGAGCCACCGGCTCCGGCCTACCGGGTGAACGGCAAGCCGGCTATCGGGCTGGCGGTGTCGATGGCGCCGACAGGCAACATGCTTCGTTTCGGCGCTGCACTGAATGCCAGAATGGCGACCCTCAGCGCCGGGCTGCCGCACGGTATCGAGATGGTGAAAGTCGCCGATCAGTCCGCGGTGGTGAGTGACGCGGTAAGCGGGTTTATCCGGGTGCTTATCGAAGCCGTTGTTATCGTGCTGGCGGTTTCATTTGTCTCGCTGGGTTTACGGGCCGGACTGGTGGTGGCGACGGCCATTCCGCTGGTGCTCGCCATGACGTTTGCCGGCATGATGCTCGCAGGCATTGGCCTTCAGCGTATCTCGCTCGGGGCGCTGATCATCGCCCTGGGCCTGCTGGTGGATGACGCCATGATCGCCGTCGAAACGATGGTCTCCCGGCTGGAAGCGGGGGATTCCCGTCGGCACGCGGCCACCCACGCATTCAAAACGACGGCCTTCCCGATGCTCACCGGTACTCTGGTAATGATTGCCGGTTTTATTCCCGTTGGTTTTGCGGCCTCCAGCGCCGGTGAATACTGTTTTTCCCTCTTTGCGGTGGTGCTCATTGCCCTGCTCTGCTCCTGGATTGTCGCGATCTTGTTTTCGCCGCTAACGGGTACGTGGCTGCTGCCGGAAACAGTCAGACATCACGCGGCAGAACCCGGAAGGATCGCGCGCGGGTACGGACGGCTTTTACGCCTGGCATTGCGTCACCGAGTCGCTACCGTGCTGCTCGCCCTTTCCGCGCTGGGGCTGTCAGCGTACGGCACGACGTTTATGCAGGGCGAGTTTTTCCCCGCCTCGGACCGGCCCGAGCTGCTGGTCAGCCTGACGCTTCCGGCCAACGCGTCGCAGCCGGAAACGCTCAGAGAGGTGGAAAAGCTGGAAAAGGCGCTGGCCGACAACAGCAATATCGATCGCTTTTCGACGTACGTTGGCTCAGGCGCCATCCGTTTTTACCTGCCGATGGACGTGCTGCTGGAAAATGAAAATATCGCCCAGATGGTTGTGGTCGCGAAGGATCTTGCGGCGCGGGATCGTCTGCACGCACAGCTCAACACGATCCTGGCGACGCAGTTTAGCGACATCATCACGCGCGTGTCGCCCCTTGAGCTGGGGCCTCCCGTCGGCTGGCCCATCAAATACCGGGTGAGCGGGCCGGATTATCTGCAGGTCCGGGCGTTTGCGAACCGTCTCACGGACGCGATTGGCCGGTCTTCGTTCTCACGCGACGTTAACCAGACGGCCGGAGAGCCTGAAAGGGTCATCACCCTTAAGGTGAATCAGACGGCGGCCAGGGCGGCGGGAATATCGTCCGAAAGCCTCGCCCGCACGCTGAATACCGTCTGGTCCGGCAGCGTCGTCACCTCGGTCAGGGATAATGACCGCCTTGTCGACGTGGTGCTGCGGGCCGAGGACAGCGCTCGCCACAGCACCGCCACCCTCTCCTCGCTCACGATTCAGGGGAATGACGGTAAAAAAATTCCGCTCAGCGCCGTCGCGACGCCGGTCTGGGGCGTGGACGATCCGGTAATCTGGCGCCGCCAGCGCGTGCCCTTTATCACGGTGCAAACCGACCTTGCCCCGGGGCTGAAGGCTGAAGCGGTATCCGCCGCGCTGCGTCCGACGGTGGATAAACTGCGCGCGAGCCTGCCGGCAGGTTACAGCATTGAAGAAGGCGGCGCGGTCGCCGAATCGGATAAGGGGAACAGCTCCGTCTTTACCGTTCTTCCGGTGACGCTGGTCATCATGCTGTTGCTGCTGATGCTCCAGCTGCGGAGATACTCCCGGATGCTGCTGGCGCTCCTGATGGCCCCGTTTGGTTTACCGGGGATCGTGCTGGCTATGCTGCCCGGCGGCACGCCGATGGGGTTTGTCGCGCTGCTGGGCGTCATCGCCCTCGCGGGAATGATCGTACGTAACGCGGTGATACTGATTAGCGAGGTTGACAGCAATCTGGCTCAGGGGATGGCAAATGATGCCGCAATTATGGCAGCGGCGGAGCACCGGGCCAGACCCATCTGTCTGACCGCCTGCGCCGCCATTCTGGGCATGATCCCGATCTCTCACCAGGTTTTCTGGGGCCCAATGGCCTATGCCATTATCGGCGGGCTGCTGGCTGCGACGCTGGTGACGCTGACCGTGTTACCCGCGTCGTTTAGCCTGCTGTTACAGCGGGGAGCTCAGCGCAAAGCCGCAGAAGACGGACCGCGCTGAGGCCCTACCGTTCACCGGCAGATTACGCAGCGGTTAGCGCAAAACGGTCTTTCAGGACATGGCGGATTTCATCCTCCGCCAGTTTCCGCGTTTCAGTGCCGTTCGCCGTAATGGTTTTCAGCATATCGCCCAGTAAAATCTGGCGTCCCTCCGGGCTGTGCTGCACCACCACCCGCTTCTGCACAAAGATGGCATCCGGGTGCGTGGAGTTAAGGTAGTTGGCCGGAACGAAGTCAATCCATTCCTGAGGGGTGAGATCAAAGCCGTACTGCCGGGCCCACTCTCCCTCAACCTTCGCCTCAAGCAGATACTCTCCCTCCGCGCTGCGGCTCAGGCGAAACGTGTCGAAATCCTGGGTGATTTCCACGTCAAGCGTGTCCAGCGCCATTGGCGCGCGGATGCCGTAGCTGCCGAACCCGAGATCGCAAAGCCACTGGCGGCTCTCCACCTCGGCGATGAGCGCCATATGGGTTTTCGGCCGCCGCGCGGGGTAGAACATCGGGCGCGCCGCCACAAAACGGTAAGGTATCCCTAACGCCTCCAGCGCCATCGCAAAAAGCCCGTTTACCTCATAGCAGTAGCCGCCGCGCCCTTTCTTTAACACCTTATCGGCAATCTCGTCTGGCACCAGCGAGACAATTTTGCCCGCCTGCACGTCCAGATTTTCGAAGGGAACGGAAAAGAGCTGATGACGCATCAGCGCATGCAGGGTGGCCGTATCAGCAGCCGCCGGTCCGGTGTAGTTTATGCGCTTGAAATAGGTGGAAATGTTGAAATTATCGCTGTGCATAATGCCTCCTTGTCCTGAACATGCCGGACACTATAGATGGCACACATCATTGGCTGTATAGTCAGTTTCATCGAAAATTAGCCTGAACAGTTATCCATGTCTGCGCCGTACCACTCCTATCCTCACTATCGCCGTATTGCGGATATGCTGCGTCTTACCATTACGTCCGGCGCGCTGCGCGCCGGTGACAGGATGATCTCCGCGCGCAAACTGGCCGAACGCGAGCGCGTTAGCCTCCCGACGGCGCTGGAGGCCCTTCGCTGCCTCGAGGCTGAAGGGCTGATCGTTGCGCGTCCGCGTTCAGGCTATTACATCCGCCAGACCAGCCTCCCTCCGCGCGTGGAGCCCGCGCGTTCCTCACCCGGCCCGGTCCCCGTCACGATGTCCGCCGTGGCCCGGTCGCTGTTCAGCAGTGCAGAAGCCCGGCTGATCCCGCTGGGCGCCGCCCTGCCCGATCCCGCGTGGCTGCCGGGAGATGCGCTGCAGCGGGCGTTACACTCTGCGGGCCGTCGTCTGGACGCACATGGACAGAGCTACAGCCTGCCTCCGGGAAGGCGGGATTTGCGAAGTAAAATTGCCGCGCGCTCTGCGCAGTGGGGAGCCCGTTTCAGCGCGGACGATCTCATTATTACCGCAGGCGCGACGCAGGCGCTCCGCCTGGCCCTTCGGGCCGTATGCCAGCCGGGAGATGTGGTGGCGATTGAGCAGCCCGCCTACTTTGGTACGCTCCTGCTGCTGGAGGATTTAGGCCTGAAGGCCTTAGCGGTCCCCACCGACCCTGCAGAAGGCCTGCTGCTGGAACCGCTGGCGGACGCCATCCGCTGCCACCGCCCCGCGGCCGTTCTGGCCTCGCCCACCGTGCAAAACCCGTTGGGTGCCAGCATGCCCGTCGCGCGTAAGCAGGAACTGGTTTCTCTGCTTGAAGAAGCCGATATTCCTCTGATTGAGGACGACGTTTACGGTGACCTGGTCGGAGAGGGGCAACGCCCTCCGGCCTGCAAGGCATTCGACCAGAGCGGAAATGTGATCTACTGCAGCTCCCTGTCTAAAACGCTTGCGCCGGGATGGCGAATCGGCTGGATTGCCGCCGGACGCTACTCCCCGCAGGTCTTGCAGGCCCGCATGGCCGGAGACTGGGCCGGTGCGCCGCTGCTGGAAGCGGCGACGAGCGACGTCCTGGCAAGCGGCGACTACGATCGTCACCTGCGGCGGCTGAAGCGGCGGATCGCAGAGGGCGTTCGCGCCGTCGTGGCACAGGTCAAGGCGAGCTTTCCACCCGGTACACACGTTAACGTGCCCGCTGCCGGTTTCCTGCTGTGGGTCGAACTTCCTCCGCAGGTCAACGCGCTGGAGGTGCATCGTCGCGCGCTGGCGCTGGGTATAGGCGTCAGCCCCGGTCCCCTGTTTTCCCCTGCCGCCGAATTAACGCACTTTCTGCGGCTGAACTGCGCAAATGAACCCACGCCCCGCCTGCTGAACGCCGTGGAACAAATTGGTGCGCTGTGCCACGAGCTGGCCGTTTTCACACAAGACTCTCCAGCCACTCGGTAAAAACCCGCACCTTGCGGGAGAGGTGACGGTGTGGATAGAGCAGTGACAGCTTGCGGTCCGGCGAGCGATAGCCTGGCAAGACCTCAACAAGCAGGCCGCGGTCTATATAAGGCTGGAGAAAAAGATTCATCCCCTGCATTAACCCCAGCCCGGCCAGGCCTGCCGCGATGTAGGCCTCGGAGTTATCCACGACAAGCTTACCGGGTAGGGTAATCTCCGCGACGCCTTCTGGCGTGGTAAACGTCCACGGATGAATGTGTCTGCTGCTGGTGTTAATCCAGTTGATGGCCTGATGCTTGCGTAAATCATCCGGCGTTTCTGGCATACCGTGTTTTGCCAGCCAGGCCGGGCTGGCGCAGGTCGTGATTTTTATGTTCCCGATTTTACGCGCAATATAATCGCCGTCCTCCAGCTCTCCCACCCGCAGCACGCAGTCCAGTCCATCCCGCAGCATATCCCGACCGCGGTCAGAGCTGCTCAGAATGATGTCGATCCCGGGATGTTGACGATAAAAATCAGGCAGATTGGGTATCACCCGCAGCGTTGCAAACGAGACCGGCATATCGACTCTAAGCTGGCCATGTATTGCCCGATCCGTACCAAACGACTCCAGTAATTCGTCCGCCTGCGCCAGCAGAGGCTTACTCCGGCGATAAAAGGCTTCTCCATCCGGCGTAAGGCTAATCCGACGCGTGGTGCGCTGCAGGAGCCGCGTGCCGCTGTGTTGTTCCAGAAGCTGCAGCGCTTTGGTGACCGCCGGGCGATGGACCTGCAGATTCTCCGCCGCCTGGGTAAGGCTCCCCGAGTCGACAATTTCAATAAAAATCCGAATAGATTCAAAGAGGTTTATTTGCATAAGGGATGTTTTTGCCGCGAGCAGGATAAGGTGATTGTTATTAATTTTATAACAGTGATGAATATTTTTGGCTATTTTTCCTAACAATAGTGCGCCCTACACTCTTCCCCATTCAAACGTAAGGGAGAGTCTGCTATGAAAAATAACCGTATTTGTCAGATCCTGGGTATCGAAAAACCTGTTATTCAGGGACCATTGTCCTGGCTTACTGACGCCCGCCTGGTCGCTGCGGTCAGCAATGCCGGAGGGCTCGGCGTGCTGGGGCCCAACGCTGGGTTAACCGCCGATACCGCAGTCTCCACGCCGGAAGAGACCGCCGAAAAAATGCGTGAAGAAATACGAAAAACCAAACGGCTGACCGAAAAACCGTTTGGTGTGAACCTGATCCCTACCGCCGTTAATGACGTCTGGACAGGGCCTATTCTTAAGGTGGTAAAAGAGGAAGGCGTCAGGGTCGTAGTGTATACGGGCTATGGGGAAGGCAGCATTATTCCCTCGCTGTTCAATGAGTTAAAAGAGGCAGGTATCGCCATTGTCTACCGCGACATCAACCCAACGCCGGAAAACACCCGTCTCGCAGAAGAAATGGGGGCAGACATTATTGTCGCCACCGGTTTTGACGAGGGCGGGACGCTACCCGCAACGGTGCTTGGCACCTTTTCCATCGTGCCGCTGATTGCCGATGCCGTGAAGCATATCCCGGTGATGGCCGCGGGCGGCATTACCGATAATCGCACCGCCAGAGCGGCGCATGCGTTAGGCGCTGAAGGCGTGTTTGCCGGTTCGGTCTTTATCAGCACCGAAGAAAGCCGCGTGCCGCAGGGAGTCAAAGAGAAAATTGTTGCCGCCAACGGCCTGGACCTGCTGCTTTTCCGGACCGTGCCCCATTACTACCGCTCTCTACCCGGCAAGCTGGCGGAAAAACTGGCGGCGATGGATAAAGCAGGCGCAAGCAACGAAGCGCTGGGCAAGGCGATGGGAGGATTACGGGGCCTGCGCCTGGGCATGCTGGAAGATAACACCGATGAAGGCTATATCGCGCTCGGCACCGGGATTGGGAACATCCACAGCGTGAAAAGCGTGGCCGAGATCGTCAATATGTTAGCGGTTGAGTAAGCCCCAGGCGTCCTGACGGTTATCAGGACGCCCTGTGTTCTCAGGGAATAATCCGCGCGGCTCTCAGCTGCGCAAACAGGCGGAAAAACATCTCATCGGTCGCCTGCATTTGCGTAAAACCCGCCCTGCGCAGCTTGCTCCCGTCACCGAACATGTCGTAATCCCAGCTAAAGACAAAATCGGCAAACCGCCCGTCGCTCAGCTGCAGAATATCCGCTTCCACCAGCCGCTCTCCGGCAAGCTCGCGCCATACGCCGCGATAGTCGTTAAACAGCTGATGAAATGACAGCCTCACCGGCGGCGCAAAGTCCAGTTCAAACCAGCGTGCGATGCGCGGCCACAGCTCGCTCCAGCGCCAGATATCGCCATTGTTTACGTTGAAGGCCTGATTCTTTGCCGCAGGTGACGCGGCGGCCCACAGCGTGGCCTCGGCCAGCAGCCCGGCGTCGATATGATCCACAATGCTGTGCCAGGTCTGTTCCGAACCGGGAAAACGCAGCGGTAAACCCAACGCCTTGCACAGGGAGGCGTACAGGGCGATGCTCAGCGCAAGGTTCATGGCATTGCCCGGCACCGCGCTCCCCACCACGCCCGGCCTGATGGCATTCCAGTGCCAGCGTTTTCCCCGCTGAAACTGGCTTAGCCACGTGAGCTGTGCGGCGTTAAACTCGGCCCCCGGCACGCCGGGATCGCTTTCCCGTGCCGGGGTTTTAAACGGCCCCAGATGCGCGCCGTAGACCTTGTACCCCTGCATCAGGCTTATCGTCTGCAAAGGTGCCGCTGTTTCGAGGGTGCTGACCAGATTGCGCAGCATAGTGACGTTCGGCTCAACCATGTCCGTCCAGTTCGCCGCGTTCGCCCAGGCGCTGTAAAAGATGTGGGTGACACCGTTCAGGGAGCGCAGCGCCCGGGCGCTGTCCTGTTCATCCAGTAAATCGACCTTGACCATCGGAATGCCGTCAGGATGCGACCCGGCATGACGGCTAAGGCCAATCACCTCCCACTGATGGTTCAGGAGCGTGTTGACCAGCTGCCTGCCGACAATGCCGCTGGCGCCCGCGACCAGGGCGACGTTGTGTTGCTGCCTCTTACTCATGGTGTTTCTCCGGAAAGGGTGACAGCCACAGTGTGATATATTATTTTTTCTGCAAATACTCCCTGAAATCGATGGCACTTATAAGCAGAATCATTAAATGAATAACAAGCTCACCGCCATTTCTACCTTTCTACGCGTCGCTGAAGCGGGCTCGTTCTCAGCGGCCGCCCGTCAGACCGGGATTAAGCAGTCCGCCGTCAGTCAACAGATCGCGGCGCTTGAGGAAGCGCTTGGTGTGGTATTGCTGCATCGAACGACGCGTACGATGAAGCTGACCGAACAGGGTGAACGTTACCGGCGTGATATGCAGCTTGTGCTGGACGCCATGGGGGAAGCGGAGAGGCGTTTACATCCTGCCGATCATAGCGTTCAGGGACGCGTCCATGTCCAGTTACCGAGCGGCCTGGGTCAGATCTTTTTACCGCATCTGCAGGCGCTGCAGCGCCTGCATCCCGAACTGCAGCTGATGATTTCTCTCGATGACCGCCTTGCCGATCTGGTGACGGAGGGCGTGGATATCGCGATACGGCTGGGCAGCGAGCCTCCGCAGGCGCATGCGGCTCGCGTGCTGGGGCGTATTGAGGCGGCGCTGTTTGCCGCTCCCGATTTTCAGGCGGTACACGCCGTTAGCGAGCTGGCGACGCTCCCACACGTGCGGTTCAGCGGTATTCCGCTGGATGCCCCCCTGCGCCTGATTTCTGACGAGGAAACGTTCGAGGTCAACGTGAATACCGTTTTCCGTGCCAACACCAGCGACGCGCTGCTGCAGGCGCTGGAATCCGGCATGGGTATCGGCGGCATGCAGCGACCGCTCGTGGCCAGAGCGCTGCAGGTGGGCACGCTGGTACCGGTGCTGCCCGACTGGCGGTTACCCGATCGCTTCCTCTATGCCGTTTATCCTGATGCCCGCTTTATTCCGCAGCGCGTCAGAAAGGTCGTCAGCGTGATTGAGCAGTTACTGCCTGAAATAATAAAGAAATGCTGATGATTCCCCCCGTAAATTACGTGCATTTTTCAACCGCCAGGAATAGAGTATTTTTACCGTATCCCCTTTTTCTGGAGCACTTATGCCGGAGTACTGTTTTTTCCAAAAAGGCCCAAACCTCATAGCAATCGAAAGCGCAAACACCGATGCGGCTGCACAGCTCATCGCCCAGGGGTTCGAAAAACAGTTCGAGGAGATCGGCGCCGCGGATGAAAAAGAGGCGCTTACCCGCCTTGCCGATATCCGTAAAAATAACGAGATCGATCGCCATAACTTCCTGGCCGGTGCGGGCGAAATGCCGCTGATCGGCGCGCTGGCGGCTGCGGCAACCTGGTTGATTCAAAAGAAATAACGCAACGATACTCTACCTCGCCACCGGCAAATCGGCGTACCGCGTTGTATAGGCCGGTGACAACATTTCCCGCTTCATCGCCCACGGTTTCTCAATACCCTGCCCGGCAAACCATATCTTCCCTTTGCCGGAATGATTCAGGCTGTCGATCGTTTCCATCAGCGCCGCGCTGTTGGCGCGCAGGCGATTATCGTCAAACAGGTTAAGCTGGGCGACGCCGCTGCTGAAAAAGTCCGCCAGCATGACCCCGGCCTTCATATAGCGATACCCGTCGAGCCATATCCGCCCCAGCGCTTCCGTGGCGGCGCGGATGATATCGCGCGAGTCATTGGTGGGCGTCATCAGGGTGACCGAAGCCTGATTGCCGTAATAAATTTCGTTGTCCGCATGCGGGCTGGTGCGCACAAACACGCTGATAAAACGACAGTATTGATGCTCGCCGCGCAGTTTCTCTGCGGCGCGTTCCGCGTAGGCGCAAATCGCCTGGTGCATTTCCTCGTACTGCGTAATACGGTGTCCAAACGAACGGCTACAGATAATTTGCTGCTTCGTGGGGGTGAACTCCTCCAGGTCAAGGCAGGGCTCACCGCGAAGCTCGCGGGCCGTACGCTCCAGCACCACGTTAAAATGTTTACGAATGACCCACGAGGAGGCCTCCGCCAGCTCCAGTGCCGTGGTGATCCCCATCGCGTTGAGCTTTTTCGTGATGCGTCGGCCTACCCCCCACACCTCCTCTACCGGAACCTTTTCCAGCAGTTTACGCTGCCGCTCGCGGCCTGAGAGATCGACCACGCCGCCGGTGCCGGACCACCGTTTCGCCGCATAGTTGGCCAGCTTCGCCAGCGTTTTGGTCGGGGCAATACCGACGCCAACGGTTAAGCCCGTATTTTTAAAGACCTGCGAGCGCATCTGGTGACCAAACGCTTCCAGTGACAGGCAGTGACTGACCCCTGAAACGTTCACGAACGCCTCATCAATGGAGTAAATCTCTATTGCCGGGGCGAGATCGGTCAGCGTCTGCATTACCCGACTGCTGAGATCGGCATACAGCGCATAATTCGAGCTAAAGACGTAAATTTTTGACGGATATAGCTTTTCTTTGAATTTAAAATACGGCTCACCCATTTTTATGCCGAACTGCTTTGCCTCCCGCGACAGTGAAATAATGCAGCCGTCGTTATTGGAAACCACCACGATGGGCTTCCCCTCCAGATCGGGGCGGAAGACCCGCTCGCAGGAGGCGTAGAAGCTGTTCACATCAACCAGCGCGAACATGTTTATGCGTTTTAAGCGTGTGGGTGACGACGCCGAAGATCTGCAGCTCCTCTTCGGACTGAAAGGTAATCGGCTGATAGCGGACATTATGTGGCAACAGTCTCAGAACCGGGCGCGTCTGTAGCTCCTTCACCGTAAACTCACCGGCGACCGACGCCACGACGATATCTCCGTGTTCGGCATTTAACGAGCGGTCAACCACCAGCAGATCGCCGTCGCCGATACCCGCCCCAATCATGGAGTCTCCACTCACCTTAATAAAATAGGTCGCACTGGGGTGCCTTACTGCCAGCCGGTTAAGATCGAGACGATCCTCCACATAATCCTGTGCCGGGCTGGGGAACCCACAGGCAACACGTTCTAAAAATAAAGGTAATTCAATGATTTGTTTTGGTTGATAAGAAAAGAGAGTGTCCATAATGCCTTTCTCGCCGAATACTGTATATAAATGGGTCTTCCCCGATCATGGTGGGAAGGCTCAGAACGCCATATTCAGCTTTCCGTAGTGGAACATCACCCCCAGTTTAAAGCGCTCCCGGTTTCGGTATCCCCTGGCTTTTATCCTCAGCAGCCTG
>NZ_CDRQYH010000029.1:0-48506 GCF_977039595.1 Enterobacter sp. | reverse complement strand
GTAGCTGAACAGGAGGGACAGCTGATAGAAACAGAAGCCACTGGAGCACCTCAAAAACACCATCATACACTAAATCAGTAAGTTGGCAGCATCACCCAAAACGGCTTTCTTATACCTGTTTAATAAAATTTTAATAATCACACAACTGAATCATCCCGCTACTTCCCCCACATCAAAACGACATTGCCCTTCTCTCTGCGTTAAAATGCTGTATTATGCAAACCATTGCGACATTTTGCAGGAATGTACCCCCATGCACAAAACCGCTCGTCAACGCTACGTTCTGGATATCCTGAGCGAGCAAGGCCAGGCCAGCATCACCGAGCTGGCCGAAAAGCTGCAGGTTTCAGCCGATACCATCCGTCGGGATCTGACCGACCTGGAGAACCAGGGGCTGGCGCAGAAGAACCACGGCGGAGCCATCGCGTTGAATCTCTCCGCCATGAACCGTCAGGGCCGCAATACGCTGCTGCCGGAGACCAAACAGCGCCTGGGTAAGCAGGTCGCACAGCAGGTTCCACCGGGCTCCACCCTGTTTCTGGATGCCGGGAGCACGGTGATGGCCGTCGCCACCTTTCTTCAGGGGCCGCTCACCGTCATTACCACGTCACTGGATATCGCCCAGCACTTTAGCGACCGGGAAGACGTTGAGCTGATCCTGCTCGGGGGGAAATGGGACCACCAGCAGCGCCTGTTTGCCGGAAGCGCCACGTTATCTTTGCTGTCCCGCTATCGGGCAGATATTGCTATCCTCGGGGCGTGCGCCATTCATGCCGAACTTGGGTTGAGCGCCGGTAAAGAAGCGGATGCCGAGGTTAAACGCGCAATGCTGGACGCAAGCCACGTGCACTGGATTGTCGCCGATCATCTGAAAATTAACCGCTGCGAGCCGTATCTGGTTTCCGGGTTATCCAACATTCAACAACTCTTTTTAGATCGTCCCTGGCCTGAGCTTGGGGACTCTGGCGCATTGCAGGTCACGGTGTGCGCGAATTAACGTGGAGAAGGTCATGAGTAAAGTTCAAACAATCAACATTGCGCTGATCGGGTATGGATTTGTCGGGAAAACCTTCCATGCCCCGCTGATCCAGTCTGTGAACGGTCTTAAGCTGGCAGTTGTCTCTTCTCGCGATGAAGAGAAGGTAAAACGCGATCTGCCGGACGTACAGGTGGTCGCCACCCCTGAAGAGGCTATTCAGCATCCTGATGTTGACCTAGTGGTGATTGCCTCCCCCAACGCCACGCACGCCCCGCTAGCGACGCTGGCTCTGAACTCTGGTAAACACGTGGTCGTGGATAAGCCTTTCACCCTCGACATGCAGGAAGCCCGCGACCTGATTGCGCTGGCGGAGGAAAAGCAGCTGCTGCTCTCCGTCTTCCACAACCGCCGCTGGGACAGCGATTTCCTCGGCATTAAGCAGGTTATTGAGCAAGGCACGCTCGGCAAGGTCAAACACCTTGAATCGCACATTGACCGCTTCCGCCCGGAAGTGCGCGTGCGCTGGCGCGAGCAGAATGTCCCTGGGAGTGGCCTGTGGTTTGACCTGGGGCCTCATCTTATCGACCAGACGCTACAGCTCTTTGGCCTGCCGCAGTCGGTTCAGGGGAATATCGCGACGCTGCGCGACGGCGCAGAAATTAACGACTGGGCGCACGTGGTCTTAAACTACCCGGAGCATAAGGTGATTCTGCACGCCAGCATGCTGGTGGCAGGCGGTACGGCGCGCTTTGCCGTTCACGGGGACAAGGGCAGCGTGGTGAAGGCCAGAATCGATCAGCAGGAAGCACAGCTGCTCTCTGGGGTGATCCCCGGCAGTGAGTCCTGGGGCGAAGACAGCGACAGTATGGTGTTCTTCGGCGCTGACGGCGCGCCGCAGACGATCCCTACCCCAAAAGGCGATCAGCGACAGTACTATATTAACGTGCTTGATGCGCTACGCGGGGAAATCGCCAATCCTGTCCATCCTGTTGAGGCATTAGCGGTGATGGCCGTCCTGGAAGCGGCGGTGAAGTCGTCGGAGACGGGGTCAACTCAGGGGCTGGCGTTAACTGCCGAAGAGCGTGCTTTGCTGGGTTAAAAAACAAGCCGGGTGGCGCATCGCCACCCGGCAAGCGTTTAAGACTACGAACGCTTTTTCGGCATCATGCGCAGAAGGGTATTATCTTTCCAGAAATAGTGGTGCATCAGCGCCGCCGCGGCGTGCAGGCCAATCACAAAATAGCCCAGATTTGCCAGCGTTTCGTGCCACTCTTTCAGCACATCAACCAGGTCAAAATTTGACTCTGCCGCATGCGGCATCGCCAGGCCAAAAGCAAACCAGTCGCTGCCCCGGTTATACATCATCACAATTCCAATCAGCGGCAGCGCAATAAACAGCAGATACACCACCAGATGCCCCAGATGGGACATCCCCGTCACCATCGCTTTTGGCTTCGGTTGAATCGGTGGCGCGCGGAACTTCAGACGAACCAGAAGACGGGTCACCATCAGCACCAGGATACTGATACCGCATGAGACGTGGATCATGTTGATCGCCGGGCGCGCGGTGCGCGGGAAGAAACCTCTGAACTCCATGGCGCAGTAGGCGACGATGATTAACAGAAACACCAGCCAGTGGATGCCGATTTGCAGGCTTGTATATTTAGTGCGCATGTGATTTCTCGATTAAAAACAGTTACCGCGCCAACATAATCCCCTTTCCTTAAAAATTCATTAACTTTTCTGTATGGTTTTTCAAATACTTCCTCCCGCATGAAGCATCTTCAATTGCCGCCCTGCCCGTGATGGTCTAAGCCTGGATGAGTTCAAACTGTCGCATCGACACGTTTACAGGAGAACACCATGAGTAAAATTGGCATTAACGGCTTTGGACGCATTGGGCGCCTTGTACTGCGTCGCCTTCTTGAAACCCAGGACAGTAATACCGTCGTCGCCATCAACGACCTCACCTCCCCGAAAGTGCTGGCCTACCTGCTAAGGCATGATTCCAACTACGGTGGCTTCCCGTGGAGCGTGGACTTCACCGAGGATGCGCTGATTGTGGACGGTAAAACCATTGCGGTGTACGCCGAGAAAGAGGCGAAGCATATTCCGTGGAAAGCCGCAGGCGTGGATATCGTCGTGGAGTGCACCGGCTTTTATACTTCTGAAGAGAAATCACGGGCGCACCTGGACGCCGGCGCGAAGAAAGTGCTGATTTCTGCGCCTGCGGGTGACATGAAAACTATCGTCTACAGCGTTAATGACGACACCATTGACGCCAGTGATACCATCATCTCCGTCGCCTCCTGCACCACCAACTGCCTCGCTCCGCTGGCGAAAGCCCTGAACGATGCGTTTGAAATTAAGGTGGGCACCATGACCACCATTCACGCCTATACCGGTACGCAGGCGCTGGTAGATGGCCCGCGCGGGAAAGACCTTCGCGCCTCCCGAGCGGCGGCAGAGAACATTATTCCGCACACCACGGGTGCCGCCAAAGCCATTGGCCTGGTGATCCCTGCGCTCAGCGGCAAACTTAAGGGCCACGCGCAGCGCGTGCCGGTAAAAACAGGTTCGGTAACCGAGCTGGTGGCCATTCTGGGCAAGAAAGTCACCGTTGAGGAGATTAACGCCGCGCTGAAAAAGGCGACGCAGGGCAATAAATCGTTTGGGTATACCGACGAAGAAATTGTGTCGTCAGATGTGATTGGCTCGCACTATGGTTCGGTGTTTGACGCCACGCAGACGGAGGTGTCAGAGGCGGGAGAACTTCAGCTGGTGAAAGCCGTTGCCTGGTATGACAACGAATACGGTTTCGTCACTCAACTGGTGCGGACGCTGGATAAGTTTGCGGCGCTGTGATTTTTTCCCCTCATCCTAACCCTCTCCCCATTGGGGCGAGGGAATTGTTCCGTGCTCAGATGATTTTTCGCGTCACCTTCAGGACCGGATCCTGCTGCAGCTGTTTCCATGCGGCCATGACGGCCTCGGGGAATTCAACGTGAGCAATATAATCCCGCCCGGCCGGGCCATAGCCGTTGGCGTCATCATACAGGCGCGGCAGTTCCCCAAGAACCAGAGAAAGATAGCGGTCAACGGGCCACAGCCCGGTGTTGCCCTCACCGAATTCCACGCCCTCTTTTCCGTTTTGCAGCGTTGGCGTAAACCCGGGATGGCTTGTCCACTCCGGTGACTCGGACTCATCCCGACAAACGCGGGCAAACGTCGCCATCGTGCGGCGCTGCATCGTCGGATCCTGCACCACCAGCACCCGCCCGGTCGTTCGATGACGCTGTTTCAGCATGTTCCAGCTAAAGCGCGCGTTTTCACCGCAGTTGGTGGATTGATCCTCAACCCACAGATGCCCCTGCGGGATCTGCCAGAACTCCCGCGCAATGTCGGCAAGAATGCTTGCTTCGGCCCGCCCTGCGACCGGTACGGTGTGGTAACGCGGATGACTGGCGATGGCAGCATATAAAAAGGTGGTCGAATGCCCGATGCCGCCGCTAATCAGGAGCGGGATTTCTCTCTGAGCGGCAATACGGCAGGCCGCGTCAATGGTTGGGATCACCGCGTTTCCAGCCAGAATCACCGCATCTATCTCCGGGGCCTGACGCGTCACGCTCAGTTCGTCCTGCGCCAGCCATACGCCGACAGTATTGATGGCCGCCAGCGTGGCATCCGCCAGAAGGGGAAAATGGGGCTGAACCATGATGAACTCCTCACGTTGTTGAAGCGCCGAATTTATCATTTTCTGAAATAACCAGAAACATCCAAAAATCATCGGGTTGCACCTGCCTATTATGCTTTTGATTTCCAGCCTTACAAAACATTGTATTGTGCAGACGTTATGTAAAAGCACCCGGCGCTGCTTATTTCACCGTGATCTGACCAGTTTTATCCCCCCTTCGCTTGCCAAAAACAACATCCAACCCTAAGTTGCTTAACAATTTCACAACCTTTTTCATCATCACAGGTTGCACCTGAAGCGCGCCAGGTGACACCTCTCTCTCATCATCAACGTGGCGGGGTTTCAGGTCATGACAGAACATGAAAGTACGACGACGGTATTACGAAAAAATAAAAAGGTATTAATTGCCAGCCTTACCGGGAGCGCCATTGAATGGTTTGACTATTTTCTCTACGGTACGGCGGCCGCGCTGGTCTTCAATAAGATCTTTTTCCCGATGGTCGATCCGGTGATCGGTCTCATTCTCTCGTATCTCTCTTTCTCATTAACCTTTTTTATTCGCCCCATTGGCGGGGTACTTTTCGCCCATATTGGCGACCGCATCGGACGTAAAAAAACCCTCGTTCTAACCCTCTCACTAATGGGAGGTGCAACCGTCATGATTGGTCTGCTGCCCACGTATGAGATGATTGGCCTGTGGGCTCCCGCTCTGCTGATCCTGATGCGTATCATTCAGGGGATGGGCATCGGCGGTGAATGGGGCGGCGCGCTGCTGCTGGCCTATGAATACGCGCCAGAAAAACGTAAAGGCTTCTTCGGCAGCATTCCGCAAGCGGGCGTTACCATCGGCATGCTGATGGCAACCTTTATCGTTTCGCTGATGACTCTGTTCAGCGAGGAGGATTTTCTCTCCTGGGGCTGGCGTATCCCGTTCCTGCTGAGTTCGGTTCTGGTGTTGCTCGGCCTGTGGATCCGCAAAGATATTGATGAAACGCCCGATTTTAAGAGAGTCAAAGCGTCCGGTCAGGTGGCTAAGGCCCCGCTGCGCGATACGCTGAAGCATCACTGGCGTGAAGTGCTGATCGCCGCCGGTCTGAAGGTGGTTGAAACCGCCCCCTTCTACATCTTCTCTACGTTTGTTGTGAGCTATGCCACCAGCACGCTGACCTATCAAAAATCACAGGCGCTTGAGGCCGTGACGCTGGGAGCTCTGGTAGCGACCATTATGATCCCGCTGATGGGGCTGCTCTCCGATAAGGTAGGCCGTCAGCGCATGTACGCAATCAGCGTCTTCGTGCTGGGCTTGTTTATCGTACCGTGGTTTATGCTGCTCAATACCGGTACAACCTGGGGCATCGTGCTCGCGACGGTCATCGCCTTTGGCGTGCTGTGGGCCCCTGTCACGGCGGTGCTCGGCACGCTGTGCTCTGAAATTTTTAGTGCAAACGTGCGCTACACCGGCATTACACTCGGGTATCAGCTGGGTGCCGCGCTGGCCGGCGGTACCGCCCCGCTGATTGCCACCGGCCTGCTGGCAAAATATGACGGCGACTGGGTGCCGGTGGCCTGGTATCTTGCCGTCACGGTAACCATTTCCTTAATCGCGATTTTCTGCGCCTGCCGCGTTAAGCGTGCAACACTCATCCAGGCGCAGCCCGAACGTCTCTGACCGTTCCCGGCCCGTCCTGCGGGCCGCTCTTTTTCCTTAAATTTCCCTTCACCATTTGATTAACATGCGTAAATCATATTCACTTGAATTATCATTTGCGGCAGACGTAGAATCGCTAGCCCGCTAATTATTCAATCATTTCTAAGGTAAACGACGTTATGCGCCTGCCCGAACGCGACCCTTATGCTCCTCGCGAGTGGCAGCCACATGAGAAACCCGCCCTGCTGGGTTCGCCCTCCACGCCCGAACACAGTACGCCAAAACGCATTGCCTACGGCGTCGTGGGCCTGCTGGTCTGCCTGACGGGGGCGCTGGGGAATGCGGTGGTGACCGCCAACCTGCAAAATTTGCAGGGGACATTCGGCGCCTGGTCGACCGAAATCGCATGGCTGCCCGCGGTCTATGTGATGACCAACATCTCCATTAACCTGCTGCTGGTCAAATTCCGCCAGCAGTACGGTCTGCGCGCCTTTACGGAAGGGTTTCTGGTGCTGTACGTGCTGGTCACCTTTTTCCACCTGTTCGTTAACGATCTCAGCTCGGCGCTGATGGTTCGCGCCGCGCACGGCATGGTGGCCGCCGCGCTCAGCTCGCTGGGGATTTATTACCAGATCCAGGCCTGGCCTGCGAAGCACCGCCTGAAGGCGCTGACCATTGGCATCACCGGGTCGTCGCTCGCCATCCCGCTGGCGCGCCTGTTTTCAACCGAGCTGCTGCAGCTGGACGAGTGGCGCGGGCTCTATTTCTTCGAGCTGGGGCTGGCGCTGATCTCCCTGGCCTGTGTGATAGCCTTAAAACTGCCGCCGGGCGACCGGCGCAAGGTATTCGAGAAAAAAGACTTTATCACCTTCTTTTTAATGGCCCCCGGGATGGCCCTGCTCTGCGCCGTACTCTCGTTAGGCCGCCTTGACTGGTGGTTCGAAGCGCCGTGGATTGGCTGGTCGCTGGCGCTATCGCTGGTGCTGATTGTGGCGGCCATCGTCTTTGAACATAACCGCACTAACCCGCTGCTGAACACCCGCTGGCTGTCGAGCGGCAGCATCGTCCGCCTGGGGCTGATTATGCTGCTGATCCGTATCGTGCTGGCAGAGCAAAACACCGGTGTCATCGGCTGGCTGCAGTACGTAGGCTTACAGAACGAGCAGATGACGCACCTGGCGTGGTCTATTTTCGCTGGGATCGTCTGCGGAATTGTCACCAGCTGTCTCACCATCAAGCCGACGAAACTGGCGTGGCCAATCATCACGTCTCTGGCGCTGATGATTGTTGCCTCGCTGCTGGACAGCCAGTCCAACAACCTGACCCGCCCGGATCAGCTGATGGTAAGCCAGTTCCTGCTGGGATTCGGCAGCGCCTTCTTCCTGGCGCCCGCCATGCTGGCCGCCATTGGCGGCGTGATCGCCGACCCGCGCAACCTGGTCAGCTTTTCGGTGATGTTTGGCATGAGCCAGAACCTCGGCGGCCTGCTGGGCTCCGCGATCCTCGGCACCTTCCAGACCTGGCGCGAGAAGTACCACTCCAGCCTGCTGGCGGACCAGCTCACCACGCTCAACCCGCTGGTCAACGAGCGAATTCAGCTTTATACCCAGATGTATAAAAGCCTGATTGGCGACAGCGCGCTGCTGGGAACGCAGGCGATAACGCAGCTGCAAACGGTCACAACGCTGGAGGCGAATATTCTGGCTTATAACGATACTTATCTGCTGACGGCGAGCATCGCTGCCGCCACGCTGGTCTGGATTTTATGGCGCTTGCTGCGCCTGCGCATCACTGCCCGTCTGGCGCTGAAGAACGCCACCGGCAATAAATAATTGAAAGAGTTCTGGAGAGTTTATGAGTCAGCAGGATGCCGCCAAAGAGCAGGCCAACACCCGCAAAAATGTGCGCATTGTTTCCGTTTTCACCGCCGCCGCCATCGGTATCGTCGGCGTGCTGGTGATCCTTTACGCGTGGCAGCTGCCGCCGTTCACCCGCCACGCGCAGTTTACCGATAATGCCTACGTGCGCGGTCAGACGACGTTTATAAGCCCGCAGGTAAACGGCTATATCACTGAGGTCAAGGTTCAGGACTTTGAGCAGGTCAAAAAAGGCGACCTGCTGGTGCAGATCGATGACCGAATCTATCGGCAGCGCGTGCATCAGGCCGAGGCGCAGCTGGCGATGAAAATTGCCGCCCTGAATAACAACCTGCAGCAGCGTAAAAGCGCCGAAGCCGTCATCGCCAAAAATGACGCCGCGCTGAAAAATGCCCGCGCCCAGAGCCTGAAAAGCCAGGCGGATTTAAAGCGGGTGAAAGAGCTGACTTCCGACGGCTCGCTTTCCATCCGCGAGCGCGACGCGGCGCTTGCCAGTGCCGCCCAGGGCAGCGCCGACATCGACCAGGCGAAAGCCGCCCTTGAGATGTCGCGTCAGGATCTGCAGACGGTGATTGTGAACCGCGGCGCGCTGGAGGCGGATGTCGAAAACGCAAAAGCGGCGCTTGAGCTGGCGCAGATTGACCTGCAAAACACCCGCATCATCGCCCCGCGCGACGGCCAGCTCGGCCAGATCGCCGTGCGTCTCGGGGCGTATGTGACCGCCGGAACCCATCTCACCACCCTTGTGCCGCCTCAGCACTGGGTCATTGCGAATATTAAAGAGACTCAGCTCGCAGAGCTGCGCGTCGGCCAGCCGGTGAAGTTCACCGTAGATGCCCTGAACAACAAAGCGTATCAGGGCCGCGTGGAGAGTATTTCCCCGGCGACCGGCGTGGAGTTCAGCGCCATCACGCCGGACAACGCCACCGGCAACTTTGTCAAAATCGCCCAGCGTATTCCGGTGCGTATTGAGGTGCTCGGTAAGCCTGAGGACTCCGCCCTGCTGCGTCCGGGCATGTCGGTACAGGTGACCATTGATACGCGGGAGGCGAAGTAATGATCCTTCGTCCGATTGCCGCGCTGGCGGCGGCGGTCATGCTGGCCGGATGCCAGTCCGTCGACGTAAAACCGGCGCAGCCGACGCTGCAAATTCCTGCGCAGTGGCGCACCGTCTCTGGCCCTGCCAGCCCGGCGGAGCAGCTCTGGTGGCGCAATTTTCATGACAACCACCTCAACCGCTATGTGGATCAGGCGCTTAAGAATAACAGCGACGTGCTGATCGCCCGCGAACGAATTAACGAGTATCAGGCGCGGGTCTATGCAGCTGACGGGAGCCTGTTTCCTTCGCTTGACGCGGGCGTAACCGGGACGCGCGCCCGTTCGCAGTCCGCCGCGACCGGACTGCCGGTCTACGGCACTCTGTACAGAGGTAGCCTGACGGCGAGCTATGACGTGGATATCTGGGGCGTCAACCGCAGCACGGCCAATGCCGCCGAGGCTTCGCTGGCGGCGCAAAAAGCCGCCGCCGCGGCCGCGGATTTGACCGTCGCGTCTTCCGTTGCATCCGGCTACGTCACCCTGCTCTCGCTTGACGAACAGCTGCGCGTGACCGAATCCACCCTGAAATCGCGCGAAGAGGCGTTTAACCTCGCGAAACGTCAGTTTGAGACGGGCTACAGCTCGCGCCTGGAGCTAATGCAGTCGGATTCCGAACTGCGCTCAACGCGGGCGCAAGTTCCCTTGTTGCAGCATCAGATTGCGCAGCAGGAGAATGCCCTCAGCCTGCTGCTGGGAAGCAATCCTGGCGCGGTGGCTCGCAGTGAACGCTATGAGACGCTGACGCCCCTGAAGCTGCCGTCACAGCTGCCTTCTACGCTCCTGAACCGTCGACCAGATATCGTTCAGGCCGAACGACAGCTGGTTGCGGCGGATGCCTCGCTCGCGGCGTCGCGCGCCAGCCTGCTGCCGTCGATCAACCTGACCGCCACCGGTTCGGTACAGGATCGCACCCTTTCCGGCCTGCTGGACAACCCGCTTCAACTCTGGAGCGTCGGGGGCAGTATTCTCGCCCCGCTGTTGAACCGCCAGGCGTTGAATGCGCAGGTGGATATTTCTCAGTCCCAGCGTAACCAGGCGCTCTACGCCTATGAAAAAACCGTGCGTAACGCGTTTGCCGAAGTGAACAACAGCCTTGATGCGATAAGTCGCTATCAGGAACAGCTGACGGAGCTGCTTGCCCAGCAGGAGGTGGCCCAGGAGACGCTGCGCATTGCGCAGAACCGCAATCGCAACGGCTACTCCTCGTATCTTGACGTGCTGGACGCCCAGCGCACGCTGTACTCGGTTCAGACCAGCGTCGTGCAGGTGAAAAACAACCTGCTGCTGGCGCAGATTGATTTGTACAGAGCGCTGGGCGGCGGCTGGAATAGCGCGTAAACCCGGTTTGGGCGCTGATGCCCTCACCCCGGCCCTCTCCCACAGGGCCAGGAAGAAAACCCAAGGAGTCAATCTATGCAACAAAAATGGTCTGCCGTAGATAATTACATGATTTCTTCTCTTATCTCTGACGATGACGTACTGAATCAGGTTCTGGAAAACAACAAACGCGCCGGGCTCCCCGAGCACGACGTAGCGGCCAATCAGGGGCAGCTGCTGGCGCTGTTCGTGCGCATGACGCAGGCGCGGCGGATACTTGAGATCGGTACGCTGGGTGCCTACAGCTCAATCTGGATGGCGCGTGCGCTGCCGCCGGACGGTAAGCTGATTACGCTTGAGGCCGATCCCACGCATGCCCGCGTTGCGCGCGAGAATATTCAGCTTGCGGGGTTAAACGAACGCATTGGATTAATTGAGGGCCCGGCGCTGAGTTCGCTGGAAAATTTCGGCAACGTTCCCCCGTTCGACCTGATCTTTATTGATGCCGATAAGCCAAACAATCCCGGCTATCTGGAGTGGGCGCTGCACTATTCCCGCCCCGGTACGGTGATTATCGGCGATAACGTGGTGCGCGATGGCGAGGTCATTAACGGGCAAAGCGACGACGCGCGCGTGCTGGGGGTGCGGCGTTTTATTGAGATGATAGGGGATAATCCGCGTTTAACCGCCACCGCGCTGCAAACGGTGGGGGTTAAGGGATGGGATGGGTTTACGCTGGCGATTGTGAACGGGTGAAAATTGTGCGGGCTGATGCCCTCACCCCGACCCTCTCCCACAGGGAGAGGGAGAAAACCGGGCAAGGGTTTTAAGCTGAAATCTGCTCCATCGCCTGCAGAATACGCTTATCCGAAATCGGATACGGCGTACCGAGCTGCTGGGCAAAGAAGCTGACGCGCAGCTCCTCGATCATCCAGCGGATCGCCTGCACGTTTTCATCGTCGCGGCGGGCAGGCGGCAGTTTGTTGAGCCACTGCTGCCACGCCTGCTGGACGCTCTCCACTTTCAGCATCTGCGCGCGATCGCGGTGCGGATCGATGGCCATCTTCTCCAGCCGTTTTTCAATCGCCTGCAGATAACGCAGCGTATCGCCGAGACGATTGAAGCCGTTGCCGGTCACAAAGCCGCGGTAAACCAGGCCGGCCATCTGCGCCTTCACGTCTGACAGCCCGAGCGCCATGGTCATATCCACGCGCCCCTTCAGGCGCTTGTTGATATTGAACACGGTGGTGAGGATCTGCTCCACCTGCTTCGCGATGTCCACCACGGTGTCGTTCAGCTCCGCGCGCACCTTTTCATGCAGCTGGGCAAAGCCCTCTTCCGTCCAGACCGGACCGCCCGCCTCGTGGATCAGTTTGTCCACGCCGCAGGAGATGCAGTCGTCAATCAGATCCAGCACCTTGCCGTACGGGTTAAAGTAGAGCCCCAGCTTAGCCTTGTTCGGCAGCTTCTCGTGCAGATACTTGATCGGCGACGGGATATTAAGCAGCAGCAGGCGACGCAGCCCGCGCCACATCATCTGCTGCTGTTCCTGCGGGTTATCAAACAGTTTGATTGCCACGCTGTCGCGCTCGTCCACCAGCGCAGGCCAGGCTTTGACCTTATAGTTGCCGCGCTTCTGCTCGTAGCTTTCCGGCAGCTGACCAAAGCTCCAGATATGCAGCCCGCTCTGCTCGATGCCGTCGTCGGCCACCGCAGAAAGCGTCTCCTGAACTTTCCCTTTCAGGGACTCTTTCAGCTCGCTCAGCGAACGCCCTTCCAGCAGCTTTTTGTTTTTATCATCCACCACGCGGAAGCTGATTTTCAGGTGATCGGGCACCTGATCCCAGTTCCAGTCGTCGCGGTCGATGGTCGTCCCGGTCATGCGGCGGAATTCACGCTCCAGCGCGTCCAGCAGCGGCAGCTCCAGCGGCGTGACGCGGCCCAAAAACGCTTCCGCGTAGTTTGGCGCAGGCACAAAATTGCGGCGCACCGGTTTCGGCAGGGATTTGATCAGCGCAATCACCAGCTCGCGGCGCAGGCCGGGGATTTGCCACTCGAACCCGCTCTCGTCCACCTGGTTTAACAGCGGCAGCGGAATGTGGACGGTCACGCCGTCCGCGTCTGCCCCTGGCTCAAACTGATAGGTCAGACGCAGCTTGAGGTTGCCCTGATGCCAGAAGTTCGGGTAGTCGAGCTTGCTGACCGACTCCGCGCCCTCTTTAATCAGCATGCTCTTTTCAAAGTTGAGCAGGTCCGGCGTCTCTTTGCTGGCCTTCTTCCACCAGCTGTCGAAATGGCGGGCGGAAATCACATCATGGCTGATGCGCTGGTCGTAAAACTCAAACAACGCCTCATCGTCCACCAGAATGTCGCGGCGGCGGGACTTGTGCTCAAGCTCCTCCACTTCGGCGCGCAGCTTCAGGTTTTCACGGAAGAAGGCGTGCCGCGTCTGCCAGTCACCCTCCACCAGCGCGTGGCGGATAAACAGCTCGCGGCACAGGGCCGGATCGATCTGGCTGTAGTTGACCTTACGCGCGGCGACCACCGGCAGGCCGTAAACGGTCACTTTCTCGGTCGCCATCACCGCGCCCTGCGCGCGCTCCCAGTGCGGTTCACTGTACGAGCGCTTAAGCAGATGCTGCGCCACCGGCTCCACCCATTCCGGATCGATACGGGCCGCAATGCGTCCCCACAGGCGGCTGGTTTCCACCAGCTCCGCGACCATGGTCCACTTCGGCGGCTTCTTGAAAAGGCCAGAACCCGGGAAGATAGAGAACCGGGCGTTGCGCGCGCCGGTATACTCCTGCTTCTCGGCGTCCTTCATCCCAATGTGGGACAGCAGGCCGGTCAGCAGCGCGATATGGATTTCGCGGTACTCCGCCGGTTCGCTGTTCACCGGAATGCCCAGCTCTTTCACCACCTGGCGCAGCTGGGTGTAGATATCCTGCCACTCGCGCACGCGCAGGTAGTTGAGGAAATCCACGCGGCACTGGCGGCGGAACTGGTTCGAGGAAAGCGCTTTCTGCTGCTCGCCGAGGTAGTTCCACAGGTTCACGAAGGCGAGGAAATCGGACTCTTTGTCGTGGAAGCGGCGGTGCTTTTCGTCAGACGCCTGCTGTTTGTCCATCGGGCGCTCGCGCGGGTCCTGAATGGAGAGCGCAGAGGTGATGATCATCGCCTCGCGCACGCAGCCGTGCTTTTGCGCTTCCAGAACCATGCGCGCCAGACGCGGGTCGACCGGCAATTGACTGAGCTGGCGGCCCAGCGGCGTCAGCTTGTAGACCGTCGCCTGCTCGTCGGTGGTAATCGCCCCGAGCTCTTCCAGCAGACGTACGCCGTCCTGAATGTTGCGTTTGTCCGGCGCTTCGACGAACGGGAACGCCGCGATGTCGCCCAGCCCCAGGGCGGTCATCTGCAGGATAACGGACGCCAGGTTGGTGCGCAGAATTTCCGGGTCGGTGAATTCCGGGCGCGACAGGAAATCGTCTTCGGAATAGAGACGAATACAGATCCCTTCCGACACGCGGCCGCAGCGGCCTTTACGCTGGTTTGCGGACGCCTGAGAGACCGGCTCAATCGGCAGCCGCTGAACCTTCGTGCGGTAGCTGTAGCGGCTGATGCGCGCCGTGCCCGGGTCGATAACGTATTTAATTCCCGGCACGGTCAGCGAGGTTTCCGCCACGTTAGTCGCCAGGACGATGCGGCGCCCGCCGTGCGGCTGAAAGACGCGATTCTGCTCGCTGTTGGACAGACGGGCGTACAGCGGCAGGATCTCGGTGTGGCGCAGGTCGCGCTTGCTGAGCGCATCGGCGGTATCGCGGATTTCGCGCTCGCCGCTCATGAAGATCAGAATGTCGCCCGCGCTTTCGTTGCCCAGCTCGTCAACGGCATCGAAGATGGCCTGCAGCTGGTCGCGCTCGGTATCGTCCGCCTCTTCCACAATCGGGCGATAGCGCACTTCCACGGGATACGTGCGACCTGATACCTCGATGATCGGCGCATTGTTGAAGTGCTTCGAAAAGCGCTCCGGATCGATGGTCGCGGAGGTGATGATGATTTTCAGATCCGGGCGGCGCGGCAGCAGCTCTTTCAGGTAGCCGAGCAGGAAATCGATGTTCAGGCTGCGCTCGTGCGCTTCGTCAATGATGATGGTGTCGTACTGCATCAGCAGGCGATCCTGCTGGATTTCCGCCAGCAGAATACCGTCGGTCATCAGCTTGACCATGGTGTTATCGCTAACGTGGTCGCTGAAACGGACCTTGTAGCCGATGCAGCCGCCCGGCTCCGTCTGCAGCTCTTCGGCAATACGGTTGGCAACGGTGCGCGCCGCCAGACGACGCGGCTGGGTGTGGCCAATCAGGCCTTTGATCCCGCGGCCCAGCTCCATACAGATTTTCGGCAGCTGGGTGGTTTTCCCCGAACCGGTTTCACCCGCGACAATCACCACCTGGTGGTCGCGGACGGCCTCAAGGATGTCCTGTTTTTTCTGGCTGACGGGCAGGTTTTCCGGGTAGGTAATCGCCGGTCGCGCGGCTTCGCGCAGCAAGACTTTCCCTGCCGCCTGTTCAATCTCTTTCGCCATCTCCTGGTAAATGGCCTGCTGAGCATCAGGATTTTTAACCTTCTTAACGCCGTGCAGACGACGGGCGAAACGCTGTTTGTCGCGCAGCATCAGAGAATCGAGCTGTTGCAGGAGCATCGGGAAGGTGAATTTTTGTTGTTCTGTCATAGCGTTAAAGGGCAGTACACGCCCTGATAAATTCTCTTTTTAATGATTGCTATAGAGTACCACACTGACGCCTTTCGCGCCTTATTCAAAAAATTCGAACATAGGCTTCGATATATTGCGCTATCTCTATGGCAGGATTGTGAATAGAGTGTCAATAAGCAACGGGGCAACCCCCTTCAATCAAATGCAAAAACAGGAATCACCCATGAGCAAAGTATTAGTTTTGAAATCCAGTATTCTGGCAGGGTACTCTCAGTCTGGTCAGCTGTCTGATTACTTCGTTGAACAGTGGCGTGAACAGCATTCTGCTGACGAAATCACCGTGCGTGACCTGGCTGCAAACCCAATTCCTGTGCTGGATGGCGAGCTGGTTGGCGCGCTGCGCCCAAGCGATGCACCGCTGAGCCCACGTCAGCAGGAAGCCCTGGCGCTCTCTGACGAGCTGATTGCCGAGCTGCAGGCGCACGACGTTATCGTCATCAACGCCCCGATGTACAACTTCAACATCCCTAGCCAGCTGAAGAACTACTTCGACCTGGTGGCACGCGCTGGCGTAACCTTCCGTTACACCGAGAATGGCCCTGAAGGTCTGGTGAAAGGCAAACGTGCGATCGTACTGACCAGCCG
Organism: Enterobacter sp.; assembly: GCF_977039595.1. Classification (NCBI taxonomy): domain Bacteria; kingdom Pseudomonadati; phylum Pseudomonadota; class Gammaproteobacteria; order Enterobacterales; family Enterobacteriaceae; genus Enterobacter; species Enterobacter sp. The sequence continues at coordinate 32,537 of NZ_CDRQYH010000029.1, read as the reverse complement.
TGGCGGCATCCATAAAGACACCCCAACCGACCTGGTTGCGCCGTACCTGAGCCTGTTCCTGGGCTTCATCGGCATCACTGACGTGAACTTCGTGTTCGCTGAAGGCATCGCCTACGGTCCTGAAGTGGCGACCAAAGCGCAGACCGACGCGAAAGCCGCTATCGACAGCCTGGTTGCAGCGTAAGACTTCACCCTCTCACCGCCCGGTGGGAGGGTTTTTCTTTTCCCCCGCATTTCGTTATCATCCGCTCCCACTCTCCAGCCGGGCGACCTGATGTCTGCGATCACTGATTCTTTTATTGCCCCACCGTGTCACGATGACATTCAGATCCTCTGGCAGGATGAACATCTGCTGCTGATCGATAAGCCTTCCGGCCTGCTCAGCCTCTCGGGAAAAAATCCGCAAAACCTTGATTCCGTTCACTATCGTCTGGTCCAGAGCTTCCCCGGCTGCACGCTGGTACACCGCCTGGACTTCTGCACGTCCGGGCTGATGGTGGTTGCGCGCAATAAGGCCATCAACGCGGCACTGTGCCAGCAGTTCAGCCAGCGTAGCGTGGAGAAAGTCTACAGCGCCCTGCTTTGCGGACATGTGGAAAATGACGAAGGTGTAATCGATGCGCCGATTGCCAAAGACCCGGCGCTGTTCCCGCTGATGTCGATCTGCGCCATCACCGGGAAACCCGCCCGCTCCCGCTACCGGGTGATGGAACGGTTTTATCAGGAGACGGGACTGCCGTTAACGCGGGTTGAACTTACTCCGGAGACCGGGCGAACCCATCAGCTGCGTATTCACTGCCAGCGGCTGGGGCACCCGATTCTGGGCTGCGATCTGTATGGTGGTCTTGACGTACCGGGCGCTGAAGGAACGCCCCGGCTGATGCTGCATGCCAGCGAGCTGAATTTTATTCATCCCATGAGCGGAGAGCCGGTTAACGCCCGTCACGCCGCCCCGTTCTGAACGCGTTTTACCACATCAAATCGTCAGGGATTTTGAAGTCCGCGTACGGATCGTCTTCGTCCTGCTCTTCCTGGCTGAGCGCGCTGTTTAACACGATGCTGTCGGCATCGCGCTGGGCAATTTTATCGGCCACCACCGCCGGGATAATTGCATATTCGCAGTCGCCGCTGGCGTTAATCACCAGACGGGCAATCGCCAGACGACCGTTGATCAGCTGAGCCTGGGTTTGCTTGTCGACTTCGATTTTTTTGATCAGATTACCGTCGGTGAAGTTAAAGGTGATGTTGCCTTTCGCCACGGTGATGCGGTTCATCTCAATCAGCTGCTTCACCTGCGCCTTAAACTCTTTCGCCATCACGGCCTGCTTCTGCTGCTCGCTCAGCAGCTTGTCACGCTCGATCTGCGCCTTCTTGTTCTCTTCTACCGCTTCCCGAGCCTCACGCGCCTGAACGCGTGATTTCTTTGCCGTGCGCTGCACTTTCGCCGCTTTCTTGCTGCTGACCAGGCCCGCTTTCAGCATCTGCTCTTGTAAGGTGAGTTTTGTCATGATTGTTTCTAAACCGGTTGGAAATTTTGGGGATTATAGCGGGAATTGCGGAGCGTGTGCCAGAGAAGTAGGCATGGCGTTTTGTTGCCTGACCCTTGTTTATTATTTATTCAGCGTTTACTAACGTTACAGCCGCAAAAGAGATTAAAAATTGTCAGGTCATTATCTTAAAAAAAATTAGCAGCGCAGAAATATGATGTGAGTTGAATATCTGTACCCACATCAGGCGTAGGCTGCCTTTGTCTAATTAAAAGACTAAGGAGAAAATATGGCCTTAAAAGGAACAATGCTGCTTAACGGTGCTGACTATGCGCCTTTTAACCTGCACGGCGTTGGCGTGTTTATGGCGCATTCCGGGCAGGGAATTTACAGAAACAATGGATTATGTGGTGCTGTTAAAGGCTCAGGTCCAATTCCTCCAGGGAAATACTGGATTGTTGACAGAGGGACTGGAGGTTTCTTTTCAGGGTTAAAAGCGAAGGTTCAGGATCGGTGGAACAAGGTTAGATCCGGGGCAGAATTTGGCCGCGATGAGTGGTTTGCTTTATACAAGGATGACTGGGGAATCGATGATGGCGCCTGGATTGATAACGTCTATCGGGGTTTATTTCGGCTGCATCCGGGTACGCTATCTGAGGGATGTATCACGATTGCCCATGATTCTGATTACGCATTGATCCGCAATGCTCTGATGAGTACGGACCTTATTCAGGTTCCCTGTATCCGTTCACTGATGGCACGCGGCTGGGTTGAGGTGATTGAAAGTGGCTACACCAACACTTGTCCGTAAATGGGGCATCAGGCTATTCAAAACGGTCTGGTTTCTATGCATCAGCATTATAGTAGGCCGCATATTGGGGCCCGCTGAACGCTATCTTGATCATGACGTGGCCTCATTTATATGTGATTTTATTTATGGCGACGTGAATGCTGAAACAATATATGACACATATGCCAATATCGATATTTTAATTGTACTGACCCTCGCGACTATTATTTATCGCTTAACAACACTGCTACTCAATAAAACAAGGAAATAAAGAATGCCAATTCCTCCCTACATGTGGCTAAAAGACGATGGTGGAGCAGATATTAAAGGTTCCGTTGATGTTCAGGACCGTGAAGGTAGCATTGAGATCATAGGGCTGAGTCATGGCCTTAACCTACCGGTAGACAGCGCTAATGGCAAGATCACCGGCACGCGACAACACTCATCCATGCGGATTGAAAAGGAGGTTGATAGCTCCACGCCCTATCTCTATAAAGCAGCATCTACCGGTCAGGCGCTTAAAAGCGCTGAAATCAAGTTCTATCATATTAATGATGCCGGACAGGAAGTCTGTTATTACACCGTGTTGATGGAGAACCTAAAGGTTACTGGTGTTAACTGCAGCGTGCCGAACGTGAAGATCGCTTCTAACGATAAAATAAACCATGTTGAAAGCGTAAGTCTGCAGTACGAAAAAATCACCTGGCGCATTGTCGATGGCAACATCATGCACAGTGACGCCTGGAACGAACGTCCTACAGCATAACGCTAAGGGGCGCGATGCCCCTTATTCTTACTATGCCAGCCTTTGCGCAATCCTGTTCATGAACTTCCCTCATGTTGCAGTGAAATTAAGTCACTTCCCCTGCGCCGCAGGCTCAGGCATAAATTATGCATTGGTAACTTCTTAGCAACATGAACTTAGGATGCATAACCACAATGAGCAAAGCTTTCACATATTCCCTTAAGCGCAGTTGCTTCGATGAGAATTACAACCCGTCTGAAAATACGCGTACGACCACCAACTTTGCCAACCTGGCGCGCGGGGAAAAACGTCAGGAAAACCTGCGCAATACGCTGGTGATGATCAACAACCGCTTCAACGCTCTGGCGCGCTGGGATAACCCAAACGCCGATCGCTATGCGGTTGAGCTTGAAATCATCTCTGTCGATTTGAACATTGGCGCGGAAAAGCCGTTCCCGGCTATTGAGATACTGCAAACCACTATTGTCGACAAGAAAAACAACCTGCGCATCCCTGGCATCGTCGGGAATAACTTCTCGTCTTACGTGCGGGATTATGATTTCAGCGTCCTGCTGCTGGAGCACAACAAGAACCAGCAGCACTTCAGCATTCCGGAAAAGTTTGGCGAACTGCACGGTAATATTTTCCGCCATTTTGTGAGTTCACCGGAATACAAAGAGAACTTCACAAAAGGACCGGTGATTTGCCTGAGCGTATCCAGCAAAGATACCTATCGCCGCACCGGCAACCAGCACCCCGTGCTGGGCGTGGAGTATCAGCCGGACGGCGAGTCGCTAACGGAACAGTACTTCGCGAAGATGGGCCTGAGCGTGCGCTACTTTATGCCGGAACACAGCGTGGCGCCGTTCGCCTTCTTCTTCACCGGGGATTTGCTGAGTGATTACTCCGATCTCGAACTGATTGCCACCATCAGCACGATGGAGACGTTCCAGAAGATCTATCGCCCGGAGATTTATAACGCCAACTCGGCGGCCGGGCTGTGCTACCGACCGGATCTGAACCAGCAGGATCACTCCTTAACCAAAATTGTGTATGACCGGGAAGAGCGAAGCCGTCTGGCGATTGAACAGGGTCGATTTACCGAAGAATACTTTATTAAGCCTTACAAACACATTCTTGAGCAGTGGTCTGATAACTACACGCTTTAATACATTAAAAAAGGTCTTTTATTATGAAAACATTGCTCCCGACTTCTACCGCTGGCAGCCTGCCAAAGCCGACCTGGCTTGCGCAACCTGAAACGCTGTGGTCACCATGGAAATTACAGGATCAGGAACTGCTGGCGGGCAAGCAGGATGCGCTGCGCCTGTCTCTGGATGAGCAGATCCGTGCGGGAATCGATATCGTCAGCGACGGGGAACAGACCCGTCAGCACTTCGTCACCACCTTTATTGAACACCTGAGCGGCGTTGATTTTGAGAACCGCCAAACGGTTCGCATTCGTAACCGCTATGACGCCAGCGTGCCGACCGTAGTTTCTGCGGTTGCGCGCCAGAAACCGGTCTTCGTCGACGATGCCAGGTATCTGCGTCAGCTCACGGACAAGCCTATCAAATGGGCCCTGCCGGGGCCGATGACCATGATCGACACCCTTTACGACGCGCACTATAAAAGCCGCGAAAAGCTGGCCTGGGAATTCGCTAAAATCCTCAACCAGGAAGCGCGTGAGTTAGAGGCCGCGGGCGTGGATATTATCCAGTTCGACGAACCGGCGTTTAACGTCTTTTTTGACGAGGTCAATGACTGGGGCATCGCCGCGCTGGAGCGCGCCATTGAAGGGCTGAAGTGCGAGACCGCGGTCCACATCTGCTACGGCTACGGCATCAAGGCCAATACCGACTGGAAAAAGACGCTCGGATCCGAGTGGCGCCAGTACGAAGAGGCCTTCCCTAAGCTGCAGACCTCTAACATCGACATCATCTCCCTGGAGTGCCACAACTCCCGCGTGCCGATGGATCTGCTTGAGCTGATCCGAGGTAAAAAAGTGATGGTTGGCGCGATTGACGTAGCAACCAACACGGTTGAAACGCCGGAGGAAGTGGCCGATACGCTGCGTAAAGCGCTGCAGTTTGTCGATGCGGACAAGCTTTATCCGTCAACCAACTGCGGCATGGCTCCCCTCTCCCGTCAGGTTGCTAACGGCAAGCTGAGAGCACTCAGCGCTGGCGCAGAGATTATCCGCAAAGAGCTTGGCGCGTAATCCCTTACGTTTGCCAGTAAAGCGGCGTACCAAAACGCTCAACGTAAAAATCAATTACCGCCCTGACGTTCAGGGGCGGATGTCGGGCATCAGGATAGATCGCCGCGATCGCCTGCTGTTCCGTATTGATGGCACACTCCAGCGCGGGCAGGAGCGGAATCAGCTCACCGCGCTGGAGCGGCTCGCTCACCAGCCAGTCCGGGAACAGCACGATCCCCATCCCGCCAAGCGCCGCAGCCAGCAGCGCTTCCGCATTATTCGAGGTCATCAAAGGCGTTACGGGATAGTGTCTCCACGCCTCGCCCGCCCTGCGCAACAGCCAGCGGTTAGGCCCTGACGATCCGCGATAGACAAGACAGTGATGGCGATTCAGATCGTCCGGCCCTTCAGGCGCACCGTACTTACGCACGTAGCCAGGCGACGCGGCCAGATGATACACCTGCTGCCCGAACACCCGCGCGTGAAAAGATGAGTCCGTTAGCACGCCAATCCGGAAGATCACGTCGGCGGCATCGCGGTGCGGGTCGATAAAATCATCGGTCAGCGTCAGCTCTACGCTCAGGCGGGGATAGCGTTCCGACAGGCCGGGAAGGCCGGGCGCAATGTGCTTCTGGCCGAAAAACACCGGTCCGTTAATGCGGATCGCACCGGACGGTTCCACCGCACGCGCGTCCAGCTCCCGTCGCGCCTCTTCCAGGTTTTCCGCCATTGACCGGGCGTAGCGGATAAACAGATGACCGCTTTCCGTGGGAATGACGGCCCGCGTGTTGCGATAGAAAAGCTGCTGCCCGAGCGCATCCTCAAGCTGGTGGATCACGCGCGATATCTGCGAGGCCGAAATGCCCTGCCGCCGCGCCACGACTGAGAAATTCTGCGCTTCATACACGTCGATGAAGATCAGCAGCGTGCGAATGTTGATATTGCTGGCGTCAACCATTAATGCATTTCTCGCAAAGGTGTTTCCACCATTATGGCATTTTTCTCACTGGACAACCCACGTAATCTTCTTCGCCTGAAAACGGAGGAAGAAGAATGCAGTTGGTTTTGATTTTACTGGTGATTGCTGGCGGGATGGGCCTCTCCGTCGAGGCGGGGCTGCTGGGACCGCTGGGTGGAAAGGTTGGGGATTTATGGGCGACGTTCAGCATTTTTGGCGTCGGTGCCGCGCTGACGTTTCTGCTGATGCTGTTTTTCAGCCCGCGCAACAGCCCGTCGTTTTTCTCACAGCCCGGCTGGCAGCTGCTCGGCGGCGTGCTCGGTCCGGTATACGTGGTCATCCTGACCGTGGCGACACCCGCCATCGGCATCGCCATGACCATGATTGGCATTCTGGCCGGCCAGGTCTTTAAAAGCCTGATCATTGATCACTATGGTCTGCTGGGTTCGCCGCACAGGAAGATAAACGCAAAGCGCATTATTGCACTGGGGTTCATCATTGCGGCACTGGTTCTGGCGCACAGGGGTAACGTATGACACTGATTATGATTCTTCTGGCCGTCTGCGGCGGCGCAACGCTGAGCATTCAGGCCGCCATTAACGGCCAGCTCGGCAGCAGCGTGGGGGTATTTAAAAGCGCGTTTCTGACCTTCTCCGTCGGCGCGCTGGTGACCGCCCTGCTGATTTTCTTCTTTGAGCCTAAGCAGGCCGTCAGCCTGCTGGACGTGCCGAAATGGCAGCTTCTCGGGGCAATGTTTGGCGTGCCTTATATTGTGATTATGGTACTCGCCGTGCAGCGCATCGGCACCGCCGTCGCCACGGTGGCGGTGATATTCGGCCAGCTCACCATGAGCATGTTAATTGATAACTTTGGCTGGCTGGGTAATGCCGCTATTCCCTTTTCGCCGAGCCGTCTGGGGGCGGTAGTCTGCCTGGGGATTGCTCTCTGGTTCATCTACTCGAGCAGTAAAATTCACAGCACCCGCGACTAGACTCATGTCTTACGGGTAAAGAACAGCGTTACCGTGGCGACGGTGACGCCCAGCTTCTTCATCTCGGTTTTATTAAACAGATGGTTCTCGTCCTGCAGGTACATCCAGTCGTCAAAGTTCAGTAGCCAGGTGCTGCCGTTGGCCTTCACGTTCATGCTGTAATGCCAGTTGAACGCGTTGCCTGCGGCCTGCCCCGTTGCTACCCCTTCAATATCCCCCGCCGTGCCCTCATAGCGATCGTTCCCCAGGCGCCGGATATGCCAGACTCGCTGCTGCTTCTCACCGTCGTCATAAACGAAGTGCTCGTTGAGCGTCAGCGTATCGCCAATCACATCCCCGGCAATCTCAACGTGAAAGCGACGGATCTGCTTGCCGCTGCGATCCTGCACCATCCCCCACGCTTCAGTTTTACCCTGGAAGTAGTGGAAGATATCCAGCCGCGGCTGCTGCTGGCGGTACTCGGTCACCTCCGTGCTACAGCCCGCCAGAAGCATCGTCAATGCCAGCGCCATCATCAGGAAACGTTTCATTTTTGGCCTCCGATTAACTGCTGACGCAGTTCAGGGTATTGCGTGCGGGGATCGAGCCAGATGGCCAGAAAGCGGGTGCTGAACGCTTCTGACTGGCGTGGTCCCAGGGGAATAAAGGTTTTCTGAAGGGTCGGGTCGCGATACCAGAACTGCCCCTGCTTATCGTTGAGAACAAACGCCAGCTGTGAGCCCTGTCGGACATCAGGCCACAGCGACTGGAGCATCCGCAGCCAGGCTTCGCTTTGCGCTTCCTGCGCCAGGATACCCTGCGCCTGCCACTGGTCGCGGGTCGCCTCGACCAGTTCATCGCGATCGATGTCGCGCGCATAGGTAATAATCAGCGCCTGATCCTGGTCCTCCCGACCGTAACGCCCGTCCGGAGTACGCAGCTGGGAGGTATAGACCGTGAACGGCCCCCAGGTAAGCGTGGCGTCGCCCACCTTCCGCCACGCCAGCCAGTCGGCGGCCTGGCCAACGGGAACAACCAGCGTCAGACAAAGCAGCAAAAATGCAGCTCTCATTTTTGTCTCCCCATCAGCAGGTGGAAAAACAGCATCAATACCAGCCACCCCGGCGCCATCCAGCTGACGACGATAAAGGTTGGCTCCAGAAACGTGATGGCACCCAGCCGCTCGCCAATCAGGTACGCTACCGGGCCTCCCACGGCGGCAAGCAGGGTCAGCAGCCAGCCGGGCAACGTGGTGGTGCGCGTAAGCTGCGTCCAGACGGTGGCGAACATCAGCCATAATGCCACCATCCATAGCGGCATCAGGGCATCACCCGTGAAGGCGATCAGCCCCGTCAGCGCCCAGAGCGTATCCAGCAAACTGCCCGCCGCGGCCAGCCCAATGGCGTAAAAACGATATACAGACGGCAAGAGCAGGCACGCCAGGATCGCCAGCCCGAGCCAGATAATCAGGCCCTGTTCGCGAAAGAGCACCACCAGCGCCCAGTAGAGATCGAACGCGACGGCCAGCAGGAAGACCTGAAGATATCGTCTCATACGCGCTCTGCGGTCAGCTGCACCACGCTAATGGTGCGGGCGTTAAACCCGGCTTCACAGTAGCCAAAGTAATAAAGCCACATGCGGCGGAACCGGTCATCAAAGCCGAGCTTTTCAATCTCCTGCCAGGCGTGGACAAAGCGCTGCCGCCAGTGCGCCAGCGTGCGGGCGTAGTCCGGCCCCATGTCGAAGAGATTGCGCACCACGAAATCGGTGTGGCGCGTCATCAGCTCGTTCATCGCGGTGATGCTCGGCAGGAAGCCGCCGGGGAAAATGTAGCGCTGAATAAAATCGACGCTTTTGCTGTAGTCGCGATAGCGCTGGTCCTGAATGGTGATGGCCTGAATCGCCATTCGTCCCCCCGGGCGCAGCCGCGCCTGACAGGTCCGGAAGAATGTAGGCAGATAGCGTTGCCCGACGGCTTCAATCATCTCTATTGAGACCAGCTTGTCGTACTGCCCGGTGAGGTCGCGATAGTCGCAGAGCAGCACCTCAACACGATCCTGCAGTCCGGCGCGGGCGATCCGCTCGGTTGCCCAGACGTATTGCTCCTGCGACAGCGTGGTGGTAGTCACCCGACAGCCATAATGACGGGCCGCGTATTCCGCCATCGCCCCCCAGCCGGTGCCGATTTCCAGCAGGTGGTCGGCCTCGCTAAGCGCCAGCTGGTCGCACAGGCGCGCCATTTTGGCCTGCTGAGCCGTCGTGAGATCCTGCTCGTCTGCGGTAAAGAGCGCGCTGGAGTAAAGCAGTTCCCTGTCCAGAAAATGGGCATAGAAGGTGTTGCCCAGGTCGTAGTGGGCGGCAATATTTTCACGCGCCTGCGCGCGGGAGTTACGCCGCGTCCAGTGGCGCAAACGCTCCAGCGGTCGGCCAAGCAGCCGGAACCCTTTCTCAAGACGGCCAAGCACCTCGCCGTTGAGGGCCAGGATTTGCAGAAGCGGCGTGAGCTGCGCGGTTTCCCATTCGCCGTCCATCCAGGCTTCAGCGGCGGCAAGGCTCCCGCCCGTTAAGACGCGCCAGTAGACGGCGGGCGTGAGGATCTGCACGTCGGCGTGCAGCGCGGAGGATGTCTCGCCAAAATGGAAGGTCTGCGCCCCTTCACGCAGGGTGAGCGAACCACCGCGGATGCCGCTTAACAGACGAAACAGCAGCCATCGCGCGAGGCGGGCGTTGCGCGGGATATCGGGTTCTAACGCAAAGACGGGATCGGTCATGAGCGTTCACTCCTGCTGACGGGATGGTTATACAGCGGCACGCGCTTGAGCCACAGCCTCAGCGCCTGCCAGTAAATGGCGAAAACGGTTTTCAGGGTCATAAGCGGGATGCGCAGCAGCAGCGCGCGCAGTGCCGGACGGGTCAGCGGCTCCCGGCGCAGGGCGAGCGTGGCGTCGAACACCTTCGCTTCCTGATGATTTTCAATGTGCATATGCAGCGTGTTATCCGGATCGTTGAAGCGCCAGTGGTAGATCATGTCCATCGGGTTGAAGGGGGAAACGTGAAACGCTTTTTCCGTGGGCTGTGCATTCTGTCCGTTGACGGCATAGTAATGACGTTCATTCCACGGCGTGTTGCGGACCTCCGCCAGCACCCAGCGCAGCGTCTCCTTCTCGTCATAGCAGTAGTAAAAGTTGACCGGATTGAAATGAAAGCCGAAATAGCGCAGCTGCGTCAGGAGCATGACCCGCCCGTCCGGCCGTTCTCCGGTCAGGCTCTCCAGCCTGCTGAGCACGTTCTCTTTAAGCGGCGTGCCGAGCGGATAGTCCGAGTCGTGGAACGAGGTGGCGGCAAAGCGATTGTGCCGTACGCCGACGGACGGCAGCAGCGGCAGTTCATCGAGATCCAGCCAGGCCATAAAGACGCTGTAGCTGAATTCGTGGTTTTTCGGCTGGAGGCGGCGGTGGCGTAATACGCCGTGGTAGAGGCAGCTGTTCATCTTAGTTCCCCTCTCCGGCCGCTATCGCATTGACCACGTCCAGCGCGCTGCGCACGCCATCCTCATGAAAACCGTTGTACCAGTAGGCCCCGCAGTACCAGCTCCGGTTATGACCGTTGATCTCGCCGCGCCGCGCCTGCGCCCGCCAGCTTTGCGGGTTAAACAGCGGATGTTCATAAACGAAGCGTTGCAGAACGAAGCGTTCATCTACCGGCACGTCAGGGTTCAGGGTGACGCAGAAAAGCGGGCTGCCCGCAGGCAGCCCCTGCAGAATGTTCATGTTGTAGGTAACACAGGCGCTCGCCTGCTCCTGCGCGCTCAGGCGGTAGTTCCAGCTCGCCCACGCGCGCGGCCGCACCGGCAGCCAGCGCGGGTCGCTGTGCAACACGACCTCGTTGCGCTGCCAGCCAATATCGCCCAGCACCTCGCGCTCTGCGGAGGTGGGATCGTCAAGCATCGCCAGAGCACTGGCGGAGTGGCAGGCAAAAATCACCCGATCGAAAGTATGGCTGCCGTTTTCAAGCTGAAGCGTAACCCCTTGCTCGTGGCGGCTCACCCGCTGCACCGGTGAATTGAGATGCAGCGTCAGCCGATCGCCTAATTTGTCCAGCATCGCACGGATATACTCTCGCGAGCCGCCCGGCACCACGTACCACTGCGGGCGATGGGTGATATCCAGCAGCCCGTGATTCTGGAAGAAACGTAAGAAAAGCGGCAGCGGGAAGCGCTTCATCTCCTGCAGAGAGGATGACCAGATGGCGGCTCCCATCGGCAAAATATAGTGGCGCGCAAAAAACGGCGTAAAGCCGTGCTGGTCCAGAAACGTCTGCAGCGTGGCGTTCGGGTCCACCACCCCGTCCAGCGCCTGTTTTGCCAGACGATTGAAGCGGACGATCTCGCCGAGCAGACGCCAGAACGCCGGGTTCACCAGGTTGCGGCGCTGGGCAAACAGCGACGTCAGGGTGTGACCGTTGTACTCCAGCCCCGTTTCGGGGTTGTGTACCGAAAAGCTCATCTGCGTTTTTTGCCCGCTGATGCCCAGCTCGCTGAGCAGGCCCATAAAGCGCGGATAGGTGCGGTCGTTGTAAACGATAAAACCGGTATCGATCGCGTATGTGCCCTGGGGCGTCGTCACATCAACCGTTGCGGTATGGCCGCCCGGTGTGGATCCCGCTTCAAACAGGGTCACCTGATGATGCCCGGCCAGGCGCCAGGCGCAGGTCAGTCCGGCAATGCCGCTGCCGATAATTGCAATGTTCATGAGCGCACCATCCTGCGCAGCAGCGTGCGCTGTAGAAACGCAGGCAGCCCGGAGAGCAGCCGCAAAATGAAGCCAAACCCGGACGGAAACGCGATGTGCATTTTCCCGGCCGCCAGACCGATACGGATCGCCTTCACCGCCTCGTCGACGGTCACCCTGCCCGGCATGGCGAAATCGTTTTTTTGCGTCAGGGGCGTATCGACAAAGCCCGGGGAAACAACCGTCACGGCAATGCCTTTTGGCTCCCAGTCCAGGCGCAGGCTTTCGGCAAACCAGCTCAGCGCGGCTTTGGACGCGCCATAGGCCTCTGCACGCGGGAAGGGAAGCCAGTGGGCCATCGAACTCACCAGCACCACGCGGTTACCGGCAACCAGCTGCGGCTGTAGCGCCTCAAGGCAGTTCACCGGCCCGAGGAAATTGGTGTTCATGACCCGCTCTACCAGCGCTGCGTCCACCACGCCCCCGTCGAGGTATTCGCAAGTACCGGCGCAGAGAATAATCAGATCGGCGTAACTGCCGGTCAGCGCCTGGCGACAGGCGTCCCGGTCCGTCATATCGAACAGACGAACGGTAAGGTTGGGGCAGGTCTGATGCAGCGCTTCCAGACGCGCCGGATCGCGCCCGCAGGCAATCACATGGTAGCCGTCAGCGGCAAAGGATTTTGCCAGCCCGGCACCAATGCCCGAGCTTGCGCCGGTAATCAGCACCGTCTTCATGATTTAACCCTCCGCTTCACGCCGCGTACCGCCCAGCCCAGCAGAGGGAGATGCTCGTAGATCATCTCTCCCGCATCGTAGTAGTCGCGCTGGCGCGTGATGAGATCGTTTTCCGTCTCCACCACCGAGCACCCCGGCAGATCGAGCGGCTCACCTCCGGCAATGCGCGGATGCGACCAGTGCATCACCCAGGTGACAACAAACCGGTTCCCACTGCACAGCGGCGGATCGATAGAAAAACGGCAGTTCTCGACGTTGGCCAGCAGATGGGTGAAATAGCGCTGGAGCGCAAAGATACCGTCATGCTCGCCGAACGGATCGACAAGCGTGGCGTTTGAATGGTAAAGCCCGACCAGCGCGGACGGCGGCTGGCTATCCAGTGCGGCGTAGTACTCAACAAACCGACTCACGACAGAGGGCAAAGTGCTCATGGGTCACATCCTGGCTGTAAACAACGTGGCGTAATCGCATACTTAAAACTTACACAATTAACGTTATTTGTCCAAGTTTGTGCAAATTTATTTTTTATTAAGCAGAAATATCAACAAGTTGAAAGCCATTCTTTTGGCGAATTTTCAGGCCGGATGAGGCTTCGCCATCACCCGGCTTTAACTTTCAGGATATCCTTAAGGCAAATTTATCGGTCTTCATCCAGGCTTATTCTTTTTAATTCATAAGGATGCCTGACATGAAACGCTTCTTTCTCTCCCTTTTCTCCAGCCCGGAATCCTTACTGCAGGTGATGAGCCAGCAGGAAATTATTGAAGCCGTCGAAGATGGCGACCGCATCATTATCGACCAGGACGGAAACGCCTCCGTGAACTACAAAAGCAACGAGGTGCGGCAGGATTTTCTGCGTCACGTCAACATGCTGAAGAGGGCCTGATATGGGAACGGCGATATTTATGGTGCTGATGGTCTGCGGGTACTGGTACACCAGCCGCGACCTGTCGACCCGCTTTAAAATCAAGCGTTCCTTCGGCTGGGACGTCTATTTTCTTGTGGCGCTGTACGGCTGTATTTTCGTTCTGCAGGGGGTGATTGCTACGGGGCTGCTCTGGCTGCTGCTGCTCGCCCTTTCCGCCGCCAACAACGCTTTCCACTTTGCCTCACCGAAATACACCGACTGGCAAATCGACTTTATGAACTGGAGTTTTTTGGGCATTCAGGCGCCGGTGGTCGTGATGCTGGCGTTCGCCATCCTGTTTTGCCTCTACCGCTCTAACTGGGCAGGCAGCGCCAGGCTGGACGGCGAAAGCCGGAAAAAGCTCTACAAACGTCTGGCACAGGCGAGCGGGATTGAACAACTGCTCTATCAGTGTATGGAGCAAGGCGAGCTGGCGCAGGTCACGCTCCGCTCGAGGCGGATATACGTGGGTATGATCCACACCGCGACGCTGGAGTATGAAAAAACGGCCAATATCGTGCTGATCCCGATGTTGAGCGGGTACCGGGATGCGAATACGATGAACCTGCGCATCGAGAATAATTACAGCAGGTGGTATGCGGAGCATGACATTACGCTCGACTCTGAACCCCGCAGCGCCATGTCATTCCGCAAGGTGATTTTACTCAATCAGATTGAGAGCATCTCACTGTTCGATCCCGCAAGCGCCAGCGCGCTGTCGCTGGCACAGCGGGACGAGAGCCCTGGCCCTAAAGAGACATCCCCATAATTTTGAGTACGCTCTGCTGGGAAGCGTACAGGACAAAAGGCGAATGACACATCATTTGCGGTGGTATTCACGGTTGCGCAGTCTGATAAAGATCCCAGCGGTTGCCGTAAATATCTTCAAACACCACCACCGTACCGTACTCTTCCTCACGAGGTTCTTCGCAGAAATGAACGCCTTTTGCCTTCATGGCATGGTAATCGCGCCAAAAATCATCCGTCTGAAGGAACAGGAAAACTCTGCCGCCGCTTTGATTACCGATAAAACCTTCCTGCCTCTCGTTAGAGGCACGAGCCAGCAGGATATTGCAGTCGCTTTCCGGGTTAGGTGAGACGACTACCCAGCGTTTTCCCGGTTGGGGCGTATCCTCTACGAGGGTAAACCCCAGCTTGTCGGTGTAGTACTCAATGGCGCGATCGTAGTCATCAACCACAATAGCTACGCAGCCAAGGCATCGTTTCTGTGTTCTCATTTTTTCGTTTCCTTTGCACAAATGGGTTACGGATAACGCTATTCCATTGAAGCGTGCTGACCGCCAGGATTACAGGCTTGCGTAAGCCTCACGTTTTTCTGCCCATTTCAGCATGGCATCAAGCGCCGGGCATAATGCCTGCCCCCAATCGGTGAGGCGATACTCTACTTTCGGTGGCACTTGAGGGTAAACCATCCGCGAAACGATACCGTCGGACTCGAGTTGTCGAAGTTGCTGCGCCAGCATCTTTTGGGAAATACCGGGGATCAGTTTTTCGAAATCAGAATAGCGCTGCACTTTTCCGTCGAAAAGATGAAAAAGAATAATTAATTTCCAGCGCCCTTCCAGCAACCGTAATACTTGCTCCACGCCGCTTGCGGCAGATTCCGGACTATATAACTTACTCATAATTTAGTAACTCACTTTTTCGTGCGTACTTGTTAATTACTCAGTCTATGTTGAATATACCTGTACTGTAAATAATGGGAGCGAAAGTCCATGTCATTAGATATTGATTTTAAAGGCAAGCGCGTGCTTGTTACCGCTGGCACGAAAGGGCTAGGCAAAGCAGTCGTCGGACTTTTAAAACAACTCGGTGCAACGGTATTTACCACGGCGCGCCACGATCCAGACGTAAATATCGCGGATACTTTCGTAGCCGCTGCTCTTACTACAGTCGCTGGGTGTGCCTCAGTCGCATCCGCAGTGCAGGAACAGATGGGAGGTGTCGACGTAATTATCCATGTTGCAGGCGGTTCAACCTCACCCGGTGGCGGTTTTGCTGCACTTGGCGAAGACGAGTGGCAGCAGGAGCTCAATCTTAATTTGTTACCTGCAGTACGCTTAGATCGCGCCCTGCTTCCCGGAATGCTTGAGCAGGGAAATGGGGTGATTATTCACGTGACGTCTATCCAGCGCGAACTGCCTTTACCGGATTCAACAACGGGTTATGCGGCGGCTAAGGCAGCCCTCTCAACCTACAGTAAAAGTCTTTCAAAGGAAGTCTCTCCGAAAGGTGTTCGGGTGGTGCGCGTTGCCCCCGGCTGGATCGAAACTGAAGCGGCAGTGGCACTGGCGGAGAGACTGGCAAAGCAGGCAGGAACAGACTATGAAGGTGGCAAACAGATCATTATGAAGGCGTTAGGTGGAATACCGCTCGGACGCCCTGCCCGACCGATTGAGGTTGCCAACCTCATCGTCTTCCTCGCTTCATCGCATGCTGCGAGTATCACAGGTACTGAATTTGTGATTGATGGCGGCACCATTCCAACAGTGTAACGCGGATGCTTAATCGACTTGGTGCAAGAGTTGATTAAGCACCGGAATCTCACTGGCCGGTCAGTTCCGCTAAGACCCTTTTTAACGCATTTATTATCGTTTCTGTATCCATGCCCATTTGCGCATGAATAATTGCGCCGTCAATGAGCAACATGATTTCATTGACGACGCGCTCATCAGCAATCTTCGTCAGCAACGCAATAATCTTCTTTGTTTCGATTTTATGATCGCGGCAAATCTCTTTTATTTCGCTTTGAATCTCTTCGGATTTGGCTTCCGCGCTGGCGTTAATAAACGCGCAGCCGTGGAACTCGGGCGAAATAAACCATTCATAAAGGGTAGCCGATAGAGCGTCCGCAGGCGTCTGGCCTTCAACGAGATGTCGACGAAGCGTGGCCTCAAACCAGTTAATCCATATTTCATGTCGATAGTGTAAATAGGCGAGAATAAGCAAGCTCTTACTCGGAAAATGGCGATAAAACGTCACCTTAGTAACTTTTGACGCTTTAATCAGCGTGTCCACCCCCGTCGCCCTGAAGCCAGTGGAATAAAAAAGATCGTGCGCCGTGAGTAATATTTTATCTCTGACGCTGATTTTTGTCTCGTTACCTGCGGGTTCGGTTTTCATTTTTTCGACAGCCTTAAAAAGAGTGTTGACAGCGTTATTTTTCAGGCATAGATTACCGCAAGTAGACAGACCTGTCTACATAAATCATACTGAGGTAATCGCCATGAACACTCGTCCTCCTTTACCGCCCTTCACTCGTGAAAGCGCCATCGAAAAAGTCAGGCTGGCAGAAGATGGCTGGAACAGCCGCGATCCGGCGAAAGTCGCGCTTGCCTATACGCTGGACACCCAATGGCGTAACCGCGCAGAGTTCGCCACCAACCGTGAAGAAGCCCAGGCGTTTCTGGAGCGGAAATGGAAAAAAGAGCTGGAGTATCGTCTGATTAAAGAGCTCTGGGCATTTACGGATAACCGGATCGCGGTGCGCTATGCCTACGAATGGCATGATGATTCCGGCAACTGGTTCCGCTCTTACGGCAATGAAAACTGGGAGTTCGAGCCGGACGGCCTGATGAAGCGCCGCTTTGCCTGCGTAAACGATATGCCGATAAAAGAATCCGAGCGGCTGTTCCACTGGCCGCTGGGCAGACGCCCGGACGATCACCCTTCGCTGAGCGATCTTGGCTTATAGGATTTTCGCACCACTCCGGGCCGCCCCGGAGTGGTGACTTTACAGCGCGCCGAGCTGTTTCATCAGCGTCAGGTTGTCCTCAATGTGCCAGTTTGCCGCAATCTTACCGTCAGCGACTTCATAAATATCCGTAGCGATAAAATCTATTTTCTGCCCCTGTCCTTTCAGCTTGCCAAATGTCCCGGTGAAGGTGCCGTGAAAATGTAAATGCGAAACCACGCGATCGCCTGAAATAATCATTTGCTCAACGTCACAACGCAAATCAGGCACGGCTGTCCGAAACGCCCTGGAAGCTAGAATAGCGCCCTCGGGACCTTGCTTACGTCCTTCCGGGGGCGTTTTATCAATAAAGTTTACTGCCAGGGCATCACGCGCCAGAGTTTCATTACCGGTGTTCCAGAACGTGGCATATTTTCTGGCAGCAGCTTCATTCGCCTTTAATTGTGCCTGTGACAGACTGTTGTCCACAATAAGCTGTTTCGGCTGCAGCCATTTCCCCTGCGAGGAAATAGCATTGCCCGACAGACCAGCAAAAATAAGCGCCGCGATAGCGGGACGAAAACACGTCGTATATTTCATGTTGTTTCTCAATAGAGTATTACGCCACCCGCAGACGATGCCCTGCGGATCAAATTAATGAGGGTCAGTTAATTAACGCCCCGCCCTCAATATCAATAATCGATCCCGTGACAAAGGGATTATCAATGGCGAAAAGATACCCCTGCGCGATGTCCTCCGCCCTTCCCCAGGCCTTGGCTGGCAGGGTTTCCGCCGCGCCGACGAGCATTTTTTCCCGCGCGGCGGCGTCCATCCCCGCATACGCTTCCGTGTCGGTCAGCCCCGGACTGACGACGTTGACGCGCAGCGGTGAAAGCTCTTTCGCCAGCACTTTTGTCGCAGCCTCAATGGCGGCATTCATCGTTGTTTTTACGATGGCGCCCGCCACGGTGCGGCGCGCCACGAAACCGCTGGTGAACGTCAACGTACCGCGGGGGGCAATATTCCCGCTGAGATAGCGAGCGACATTGAGGCTTCCCCAGAATTTTGTATCAAAGGCCTGCCTTGCCGCACGGAGATCCAGTCCGGAAAGCAACCCGCCCGGCGCCTGTGAACCCGCCGTGACGACAACATTATTGACCTCGCCCAGCGTTTCACCGAGCGCAACAAGCTCTTCCTCACGGCTGATGTCCAGCACGAGGGTGTGAACGGACGCGGCGTGGGCGCTCAGCCGCTGTCGCGCGGCGTCCAGTTTTGCGCTGTCGCGTCCGGCAAGAATAATCTCCTCACCGCGCCCGGCAAGCAGGCTGCCCACGGCGAAACCGATGCCGGAAGCGCCGCCGATAATTAAGGTTTTACGGGTCATAATGTTTCCTCCTGTAGAGCGTACGTTGGGTAATCGGTATATCCCGTGCCGGTACCGCCAAACAGCGTGGCGGGGTCGCGCACCTGGGCAAGAGGCAACTGGTTTGCCAGCCGGTGGGGCAAATCGGGGTTGGCAATAAACGGTCGGCCGAAGGCAATCAAATCGGCATAGTCGGCAGCAAGGATCTTTTCAGCTTTATCAAGGTCATAGTTACCCGCGACGATAAGAGTTCCGCTAAAGGTCTCGCGAAGGGACTGACGGAAACGCTCGGGTACCTGAGGGGCATCATCCCAGTCGGCTTCCGCCAGATGGATGAATGCAATACCTTTTTGTTCACACCAGGCCGCAAGCGCAAGTATGGCTTCAGAGACCTGCGGGTCGTTCATCCCGCGCTGGGTAATAAATGGGGAAAGGCGGATGCCCGTGCGCTCGTGACCAATCGCCTCGGCAATAGCGCTTAACACCTCCTGGGCAAAACGGATGCGGTTCACCAGCGTGCCGCCGTACTCATCCGTGCGTTTGTTGGAGGTTTGGCGCAGGAACTGGTCTATCAGATACCCGTTTCCGCCGTGGACCTCGACACCATCAAACCCGGCCTGAACGGCATTCAAAGCGGCCTGGCGATAGTCCGCGACGATGTTCTGAATGTCCTTGCGCGAGAGTGTTCTCGGCTGCGGGCAGTCAACCATCTGGCCTTCCCCACGCTCATTCACCACCCACACCTGCGCATCCGGGGCCAGCGCTGACGGGGCGACGGGCTGACCATCCTGGTGAAAACTGGCGTGCGACATTCGCCCGACGTGCCAGAGTTGCGAAAAAATCACTCCGCCCGCCTGATGCACGGCGCCCGTCGTGAGTTGCCATCCCGAAACCTGTTCAGGCGAATGGATGCCGGGTGTCCATGAGTATCCCTGGCCCTGAGGCGAAATCTGCGTGGCTTCCGTGATGATTAATCCCGCGCTGGCACGCTGCCGGTAATACTCTGCCATCAGCGCGGAGGGGATATTTCCCGGCTGAAGGGAGCGTGCGCGGGTCATCGGCGCCATGACGATACGATTTTTCAGGTCCAGCGAACCCAGCCTGTAGCGTTCAAAAAGTGAGGTACGTTGCATGATTTTATCCCTTATGGTTTGGATAAAATCACTTTACAGTCCGCATCTGATTTTGATAATTACGCTAAAAGCAGATGCACTTTTCGGAAAATATGAATAATGGGTAAACTCGAAGACATGGCTTTACTGGTGGAAGTTGCCGAGGCCGGAAGTCTTTCCGCCGCCGGACGACGCCTGTCGCTTTCCCCCGCTACCATGACGGCCAGGCTGAAGGCGATTGAGGAGCGTTACCAGACGCGCCTGTTTCACCGCTCAACGCGATCCCTCACCCTGACCCGCGCCGGGGAAGAGTTTTACCATGCCGCGCTGCGCGTGCTGGAAGAGATGCATCATGCCGAGTCGTTACTGACGCAAAAAGAGGGCGTGCTCAGCGGCAATATTCGCCTTTCCGCGCCCTCGGATTTTGGCAGACAGTATCTTAGCCCCGCCATCATTGATTTTTCCCGGCGCCATCCTGACGTTAAATTTTTCATTTCGTTAAGAGAACACGTTGAGGATCTGGTCGCTAACCGGCTGGATATGAGCGTGCGTTTTGGCAACCTGCCGGACAGCAGTCTTGTTGTCAGAAACATCCGCCCGAACCGTCGGGTGCTGGTTGCCTCCGGGGCGTATCTTAACGACCACGGCGTCCCCGTCACGTTTGCCGATTTAGCCCGGCACCGGTGCCTGGCGCTGGAGTCGCAGGGCGTGGTGATGAACGAATGGCGCTTTGAAACTAAAGGTGAGGAAAGCATTGTTCGCGTTGAGCCCGCCATGGTGTGCGACGACGGAGCATTGCTTCGTCAGTGGGCGCTCAGCGGAGCGGGCATCGCGGGGAAATCGTGGTGGGACGTCAAAGACGACGTTGAAACCGGAAGGCTCACGGTGCTGTTTGCCGACAGCTTCACCGGGTTTAGCCGATACGATCGCAAAGATGTCGGGCTGCAGCTTGTTTACCCCCAGCGCAAACTGCAGCCGCTTCAGGTAACGGCGTTTAGCCAGTTTTTTCTCGACTGGCTTAAAAAACATTAACGTAAAAAACAGTGATACACTTACTCCACCTAGCCGATTGTCCCGTCTTTACGGCGTAAGGTAGCACAACTGTAACCAAAATACAAAATGGTCACTCGTTGCCAACCATGGCCCGTCACGCTAAGCTTACATAATGACTAAAACTATGAACGCCCCATCAATACGTGGTCCACTTGACCATTCTGTCAGAGAGCAAATCGTCGAAGCGGCCTTTGAGCACTTCGGTCACTACGGCTATGAAAAAACCACCGTCGCCGAACTGGCTAAATCCATTGGTTTTTCAAAATCCTACATTTATAAGTTCTTCGATTCCAAACAGGCTATTGGCGAAGTGATCTGCGCTAACCGCCTGGAGCTGATCATGGCGGCAGTGCTTTCCGCCATTGAGGATGCGCCGTCAGCAAGCGAAAAACTCCGCCGTCTTTTCAAGGCGCTCACCGAGGCCGGAAGCGAGCTGTTTTTCCACGATCGTAAGCTTTACGACATCGCCGCCGTCGCCGCGCGCGAGCAGTGGCCGTCGACAGAGCGGTATGCAGAAAGCCTGATGAAGCTGATTGAGAGCATCATTATCGAAGGCAGGCAGGCCGGAGAGTTTGAAAGAAAAACGCCGCTGGATGAGGTCACTCAGGCTATACACATGGTGATGTGTCCTTTTATTAATCCCGTTCAGCTGCAGTACAATCTCGAAATGGCTCCCACCGCGGCGGTGCTTCTCTCTTCACTCATTTTAAGAAGCCTTGCCCCCTAATCTGTGACCATTGACATTTTTAGTCACTAGTCAGAGAATGCGGAAACCGTCCTGTTACGTCGAAAAGGTTTCCCATGCTCAGGCTCACTTCAGCCCGCGTTGCCGTTTGTCTCCTGCCGTTTGCCCTGGTGGCATGCGGCGATATTTCCGCAAGTGACGATCCGCGTACAAAGCCACCGCTTGTCCGATCCGCATCCGTCGAGCTTGCGAACAATAGCGCCCGCGCCTTCACGGGCGTGGTGGTCGCAAGAACGCAAAGCGACCTGGGCTTCAGAGTTCAGGGCAAAATCCTTGAGCGACTGGTTGATACGGGCCAGACCGTCAAACAAGGTCAGCCCTTGCTGCGCCTGGATCCGGTTGACCTGAAATTACAGGCTCAGGCGCAGCAGCGCGCGGTGGATGCTGCCCAGGCGCGGGCGAGAAAAGCCACCAGCGATGAGGCGCGCTATCGCGGACTTGTGGCGTCCGGCGCCGTTTCTGCCTCGGAGTATGACCAGATCAAAGCGGCAGCCGATACGGCCAGGGCCGATCTCAGCGCCGCCCGCGCGCAGGCCAACGTGGCGCAAAACGCCACGGGATATGCCGTCCTGCTGGCGGATTCAGACGGCGTGGTCATGGAGACGCTCGCCGAGCCGGGTCAGGTCGTCAGTGCCGGACAGGTGACGATCAGGCTTGCCAGAGCGGGACAGCGTGAAGCGCTCGTGCAGCTTCCGGAAACATTGCGCCCTGCCGTCGGCAGCGAAGCGCAGGCCACGCTTTATGGCAATGAAAAACACCCGGTCACCGCAACGCTGCGCCTGCTTTCTGACTCGGCCGATGCCGCGACCCGCACGTATGAAGCCCGCTACGTGCTGGATGGCCTGCTGGCGAACGCGCCGCTGGGGTCGACCGTCACGCTGAACATTCAGGACAATAAAGCGGAAGGTCAGGTCATGCAGGTCCCGCTGGCCTCACTCTATGATGCAGGAAAAGGTCCCGGCGTCTGGCGCATTTCAGCCCAGCCCGCAAAGGTCGCATGGACGCCCGTCAAGGTGCTGAGCGTGGGTGAAGATGCCGTGCTGGTCACGGGCGGCGTGAAGCCCGGTGAGAAGATTGTTGCGCTAGGCGCACATCTTCTGCACGAAGGTGAGGTCGTCAGGCTCGCGAAACAACGCAATAACGCCCTGGCGGAGAACACGCCATGAGCGGAAGCCGCTTCAACCTGTCCGCGCTGGCCGTCCGCGAACGTTCCATCACGCTGTTTCTGATCGTTCTGGTCACGATTGCCGGAATTTACGCCTTCTTTGGGCTCGGGCGCGAGGAAGATCCGCCCTTCACGGTGAAGCAAATGACGGTGATAACCGTCTGGCCGGGTGCGACCGCGCAGGAGATCCAGGATCAGGTCGCGGAGCCGCTGGAAAAGCGCCTGCAGGAACTCAAATGGTATGACCGTACCGAAACTTATACCCGTCCCGGCATGGCATTCATCACGCTGTCGTTGCAGGACAAAACGCCGCCAGCCGAAGTGCAGGAGGAGTTCTATCAGGCGCGTAAAAAACTTGGAGATGAATCGCAGCGTCTCCCGGCGGGCGTCATCGGCCCGATGATCAATGACGAATTCTCGGATGTCACCTTTGCCCTCTTTGCCCTGAAAGCAAAAGGCGAACCGCAGCGGCAGCTGGTACGCGATGCCGAAGGCCTGCGCCAGCAGCTTCTGCACGTTCCCGGCGTGAAGAAAGTGAACATTATCGGCGAACAGGCCGAGCGGATTTATGTCGCCTTCTCCCACGACCGCCTGGCGACGATAGGGCTCTCACCCCAGGATATTTTCAATGCCCTCAACAGCCAGAACGCGTTGACCGCGGCGGGTTCGATCGAGACCCGAGGAGCGCAGATTTTTATCCGCCTTGACGGCGCGTTCGATGAACTGCAGAAAATCCGCGATACGCCTTTTGTCGCTCAGGGCAAAACCCTCAAGCTGTCAGATGTGGCAACGGTTGAGCGAGGCTACGAAGATCCCCCGACGATGCTGATACGCAATCAGCATGAACCCGCCCTTCTGCTGGGCATCGTAATGCGCGAAGGCTGGAACGGTCTGGCGCTGGGTAAAGCGCTGGATGCGGAAACGGCAAAAATTAATGATAGCCTGCCGCTTGGCATGTCCCTGACCAAAGTCACCGATCAGTCCGTCAATATTCGCTCGTCGGTCGATGAGTTTATGATCAAATTCTTTGTCGCACTGCTTGTGGTCATGGTGGTTTGTTTTGTCAGCATGGGCTGGCGCGTGGGGGTAGTCGTTGCGGCGGCGGTCCCGCTGACGCTGGCGGTCGTCTTCGTGGTGATGGAGGCCGCGGGAATAAACTTTGACCGCGTCACGCTGGGCTCCCTGATACTCGCCCTCGGCCTGCTGGTTGATGATGCCATTATCGCCATCGAAATGATGGTGGTGAAGATGGAGGAAGGTTACGACAGAATCAAAGCCTCAGCCTACGCCTGGAGCCATACCGCCGCGCCCATGCTGGCCGGAACCCTGGTGACGGCGATTGGCTTTATGCCGAATGGGTTTGCCCAGTCGACCGCCGGGGAATACACCAGCAATATGTTCTGGATTGTCGGCCTCGCCCTGATTGCATCGTGGTTTGTCGCGGTAGTGTTCACGCCCTATCTTGGGGTGAAGATCCTGCCGGCGATCCCCAAAGTAGAAGGGGGTCATGTCGCCATCTATAACACGCCTCGCTATAACCGTTTTCGCCAGCTGCTTGGCCGCGTTATCGCCAGAAAGTGGCGCGTGGCCGGGTCCGTGGTCGCCATTTTCATTCTGGCCGTGCTCGGCATGGGGCTGGTAAAAAAACAGTTTTTCCCGACCTCCGATCGCCCGGAAGTGCTGGTTGAAGTACAGATGCCCTACGGCACCTCAATTGCGCAAACCAGCACCGCCACCGCAAAAATAGAAGCTTGGCTGGGCCAGCAGCCGGAAGCCAAAATCGTCACGGCCTATATTGGTCAGGGGTCGCCCCGTTTTTATCTGGCAATGGCGCCTGAACTGCCCGATCCCTCTTTTGCGAAAATCGTGATCCTGACGGACAGCGAGACGTCACGCGAGGCGCTCAAGTTCAGGCTCAGGGAGGCCGTCGCCAGCGGTCTTGTGCCCGAAGCCCGCGTGCGGGTGACACAGCTGGTATTCGGCCCTTACTCGCCCTTCCCGGTTGCCTGGCGCGTGTCGGGCCCGGATGTCGAACAGGTGCATGACATCGCTGATAAGGTGAAAGCCGTGCTCCAGGCAAGCCCGATGATGCGAACCGTCAACACCGACTGGGGGTCACGCGTTCCCGTCCTGCATTTCACTCTCGATCAAAACCGCCTGCAGGCGACCGGCTTAACCTCCAGCGCCGTTGCCGATCAGCTTCAGTTTCTGCTTTCAGGCGTGCCTGTCACCTCCGTGCGGGAAGATATTCGATCGGTAGACGTCGTTGCCCGCGCGGCGGGCGATATCCGTCTTGATCCGGCAAAAATCGAAGGCTTTACCCTGGTCGGCAATGCGGGACAGCGCGTGCCGCTGTCTCAAATTGGCAAGATAGAGGTCGGCATGGAAGACCCGGTCCTTCGCCGTCGCGATCGCACCCCGACAATTACCGTGCGGGGCGATATTGCCGACAATCTTCAGCCACCGGACGTGTCGGTCGCCATCATGAAGCAGCTCCAGCCGATCGTTGATGCGCTGCCGGCCGGATACCGTATTGACATGGCGGGTTCGATTGAGGAATCGGGCAAAGCGACGCAGGCGATGTTACCGCTGTTCCCAATCATGATAGCCCTGACGCTGCTGATCATCATTTTGCAGGTGCGCTCACTCTCCGCGATGGTGATGGTGTTCTTAACCGCGCCGCTGGGGCTGATTGGCGTCGTGCCGACCCTGCTGATATTTAATCAGCCGTTTGGCATTAACGCGCTGGTCGGTCTGATCGCCCTTTCCGGCATTCTGATGCGCAATACGCTGATCCTGATCGGTCAAATCGATCATAACCAGAAGGACGGTCTCGAGCCGTTCCAGGCGGTGGTTGAAGCGACGGTCCAGCGCGCACGCCCGGTCTTACTGACCGCCATGGCGGCCGTGCTGGCGTTCATTCCCCTGACGCATTCGGTATTCTGGGGCACGCTGGCCTGGACGCTGATCGGCGGAACGCTGGGCGGGACGATCATTACGCTCATCTTCCTGCCCGCAATGTATGCGATCTGGTTTCGGATCCGCCCCGCGGAACAACGCGTGCAGCACGTTGCTGAAAACGTGTAAACTACCATGAGTAGATAACACTTCTGAGGAAAACATGGTTGTTAAGCGCTTAAGAAAAGAGGATCGCCGCGTGCAGCTGCTGGAGGTTGCGCGAGGGATCGTGCGTCAGCAAGGCACGGAGGCGCTGACGCTTGGCTACCTGGCCGAGCGGGCCAACGTGACCAAACCTATCCCCTACGACCACTTTGGCGATCGTGAAGGGTTGCTGATGGCGCTGTACAAGGATTATAGCGATCGGCAGCTGGCGAAATTCCGCGAGACGCTGGCAGTCGACAGCAAAACGCTGGAGAAGACGATCCGCTTTTTCAGTGCCGCCTATATCGACTGCGCCATTACTGCCGGGCCTGAAACCGGGCCAATCGCCGCGGCGCTGTCCGGTTCTCGCGCGCTGCAGACGTTTCGGGAAGCATGCGTGGCCGAATGTGCCGACTGCCTGCGCACCGCGCTTTCCCCTTTTATCGTCTTAAAAGGCGTTCAGGGGGAAGCGGTACTGACGGCTATTATTGGCGCGGCGGAGGCGCTCAGCACCGCGGCGGGCAACGGCGTGCTCGCCCGGAACGTGGCGGAAGATACGCTCAGCGGCGCCATGACCGGGGTGCTGGAGACCTACGCGAATAGCACAAAATGATCGCCGGGGGCGGATTGACACCTAAGTTACCAATAGTAATATAGGCGTTACTTCTCCCCCATCTGGAGGTCGCTATGTCTGCAACACATGCCATTAAAAACGCGCTGATCGTGACGGCACACCCGATCGACAATTCATTATCCCATACGCTGGCAGCCCGTATTGCCGGGAAATTACGCGAGGAAGGTACGCAGGTTGAGATCGCCGATCTGCATGCTGAAGGGTTTAATCCGGCGATGACCCGCGCCGATCTCGATTTGTATCACGGCGATCCGAGCGCCCTCCCCGACGATATTCTGCGCGAGCAGCAGCGCGTCGAGCGCGCGGATATGCTGGTATTCGTCTTCCCGGTGTACTGGTGGTCGGTTCCCGCGCTGTTGAAAGGCTGGTTCGATCGCGTGTTAACCCTGAACTGGGCGTATAAGGTGGCCGACGACGGCCGGATTGTGGGCAACTTACGGGATGTTCCCGTCCGCCTGATTGCCACTGGCGGTAGCGATCTCACCGGATTTGATAAACACGGCTATTCGACGGCGATTCAGACGCAGATAATCGAAGGCGTGTTTGGCTTCTGCGGGTTGAAGAACGTTAAGCTCGATATCCTTTACCAGGCAGACACGGCGACGCCCGAGCAGGTTGACGTATTCCTGAGCGAGATCGGCAACCTAAAATAATATCGGCTATCCATCCAGCAACGGCGTGCCTCCTTCGCCATAAGGAGGCACGAGTTTTCGATGTTACTAACCGTCAGAGATCCTGCTGGCAAACCGGAACTCTCTTTCTTGTGATTATTCAAAAAATAACGAGAAAAGGCCAATCGTCATCACTACACTCATAATCACCTGAATCAAGATAATAAAAAAAGCGATCACACCCAATACCGTGATTTTTCGACGCAGAATGAAAGTTATGCCGGAAAGTACAGCACTGAACAGAATGGCTTTAAGTATATAGGAAAGCGGCACCATGGCCGGGTGACCGGTCTGCACTCCAACAAGCCCAATGAGACCCAGTAGAAAATTACCGCAAATTCCCCATCCCCAGAAAGTCATCGGTAAGCTCATCTGTCCCGCGACTAATCTTTTCAACATACGCACATCCTTTTTGTGATTTTTTTATTGAAACACAACGGTTTTTATCCAGTCTCTCGCACAGTTGGATTGTGCAATAAGTCGAGCCGACAAATACGCAACTACCAAATATGCTGATATGATTTTGTTCATCTTTACATGCATATTGATGGTATTGAAAAGAACTATCGGCAGCAAATTTTTAAAGTTTAACGGCTCGTCCGGATATGATTTAAAAGATATATCAGCGAAGGTCATAACATGTTTACGTCAGTTCAGCCAACAACCATCCTCACCACCACCGGAACCTTCGGCGGTGCGAGCGTATCTGTAGCAAACGACTGACAAACAGAACCTCACTCCCCGCCGGCCAGGACGGGGAAATCTCTCTCCGTTCACCACCCTCTGAATGGAGAAAGAAAATGGTTTCATCTGACAGTGCTCTCTTGATTATCGACATGCAGCAGGGCCTCTTTCGGGGCCCGGTTTCCCCTTGCTCCGCCGATGCCGTTCTGGCCAATATCCGTCTGTTAATCACCAACGCGCGACACGCTCAGGCGCCCGTCTTTTTTGCCCGCCATATTGGACCAGATGATTCACCGCTCTCAGAAAATGGGCCGTTAACACAGCTCATACCCGAGCTGGACGTCCAGGAGCAGGATATGGTTTTCACCAAGCGCTATCCCAGCTGTTTTCGGGATACGGTATTGCTGCGAGAACTTAATCAGAGAGGCATCAAACAGCTGGTCATTGCCGGGATGAAAACAGAGTTTTGTGTCGATACGACCTGCCGGGCCGCACCGGGGCTGGGTTTCAGGACGGTATTGATTTCAGATGCGCATACCACAATGGATAATGACTATTTATCCGCCAGCGATATTATCGCCCATCACAACAGCACGCTGTCAGGCCCGTTTGTGACGCTGTCGACTGCTCGTGACTGGCTTTTTAGTACGGTGAGTTGACTCAGGTGATCGCTTACCTCATTACCCGGCTCGCCTTTCCGCGCGCCGGGCACATAAGAGAATAATTACAGGGTGAAACCACCGTCACCCACCTGTGCCTGAGCGTACCATTTCATCAGCTTCCCGGTGCCGGGCTCGTTTTCTGCAGGTGACCATGGGGCGGTATCGTGCTCGGGCACGGGCTGATAACCCCCGTGCTTAACCTCAAAAATGACGCCGCCTTTATCCAGCGACAGCACGGCATGCCAGATACCGGCATCCATCTCCAGCACCTTGCACTCTTCGCCTAATACGACGCGCCGGGTCACGCTACCGCTGTCATCAAAGTTCAGCACCAGAAAGCGACCGCTCAGCGCCGTCAGCAGTTCAAAGGTGTGTGGATGGCGATGGGGACGAACATAGGTGCCGGGCTCCATTGCAATGGCCAGGCGCTGCACCGGGTCGCTAAGCTCAGGATGTAAATTGCGATGCGCGCGTAAGCGAGGGGAATTAGACGCCTGCTCGCTTTGCTGCTGCAGGTCACTGAAAGTAATCTGTTTCATATACGCCTTTAGTTATGTGGGCTGTCTGCGGCAACCCGGTTGCCGCAGGACGTTATACCATCCTGAACGGTCGAGGAGCGATGGGATTTGTGAAACAAATCACTGCCGGGCGAGTGGTCGATCCCCCGGCAGGAAGCTCATCAGTAGAACTGACATGAAAACCGCCATTCCCCTTCTGATGACCGGTGAAAGTAACCGATACCGTTATCCGCCCACATCCAGTTTACTTTTTCTTCGGACCCAACCTGAAAAACAAACTCTTCGATTCCCACACCGTGTTGTATCTCAGTCGGAAATCCCCCTACCTTGGTTCCCCTGTAGCGATTGAAATCTTCAAAAAAACTCTCACTGGCCTGCTCATCATCATTTACGCAAGAGAGATCAATAATATCCCAGGCATCTTCCCATCCAGGAGCATCGTCAATGACACTCAGCCATTGAACTGGAAACGGCCGATACGGCGTGTCCAATTCAGGCAATGGCTGAAGCCCTTCGAGGCTGGCATACTCGCGAATTAACCATCCTTCACCGTGCGGTTCGTCAAAGGGATGTTGTTCCACATTGTGAAACAACACCAGAAGGGCTATGCCCTTCAACTGGTCAGGAATAACAGGAAGCTCGTCGACCCTGATCTGAAGAAGTGGAAACATGGGTTTGCCCTTCCAGGTGGGTAATCCTTCATCTGCGCGAGAAACGCCCTTCAGAAACCATGACGTAATGGGGTCTTCAGGCGGCCGGAACCCACCGACCTGCGCGACCGATGCGGGTCTTAGCCTGGTCCGGAGTTCTTCTAAAACTGACGCACTCTCTAATCTCATGTCTGCTCGCCTCTGTAGACGGTTGTCGGACAGATATTCTGCTGATCATTGTAAGTTAATCATCACATCTGGAGAATCTCATTGAATAATAAAACCTATGTTGAGTAAAACTCACATTAATTCCCACTATTTCTCGTTTTTCAAACGTAATCTCATTGAAATACCATCCCTTCATTCCCGGTCTCTTCCTGACCTGGAACAGAGAGCGAAACTCAAATAATAAATACACCTGCATGCATATGGAGTACGTATGACACTCGATGTTTTATTTCATCTAATGAAAATGATCTCACCTGAAAAAAACATCGCGGGTGAAAATATTCATGCGTTAATAACGTTACTTTCGTCAGAAAACGATACCGCTGAGATGCTTTCGCCCTTTATTCATCGACTGCATCTTCTGTCTTTCGCCCAAAGCAATCCGGGTAACGCTGAAGAGTTGCTCTCTGCGCATTTACCCAAAGACGACGGGATCCTTCCGCTGCTTGACTTTGCGGACTGGCCAAGGGTGCATTACGCCGCGTCAGGCGAAGTTCAGACGGCTGAATCTGAGGAGTACTTCCGTGAAATGACATCGGCTGCCAATCTGTTACGCTCTGCGCTGATCGACGCTGAACGCGCAAAGGGAACGCCTGCGCTTTATATACTGGATAAATTACTCAACCTGAACAGCGCCCTGCCGGATAGATATAAAAAGATGGCAAATATCCCCTACGCATAAACACGTTCAATATGCGGAATATCTCGCAATTAATATTCCGCTATTTATTAAACCCGCTTTTCATTGAAATCAAGACAGACGATATCCAAAGAAGGCACCACAGGCGCATTAAGGTTAAGCCAGGCCAGCAACCGTTCAATGCTCTCTCCTCTGAGCGAATTTTTGGGCCAGACAAGATAGTAGCCGTCACCGGTTGCGATGGCTTCCCTGAAGGGCAATGCGAGCAGCCCGCTTTTCAGGGCTTCAAGCGTGAGTCGAAGATCGGCTATAGCAACACCATGTCCGTGCATGGCCGCAAGGCTTCCCTGCTCCAGGGTGTCGAACACGATCCCGCCGCTCATGTCGAGTCCGGGGAATAAGCCCGTCCTTTTAAGCCAGCGTCGCCAGTCTCGTCGGTCCGGTGAGGGGTGGATAAGCTCGCACTGGGCAAGCTGATGCCGCGCAGACTCCAGCAAAGACGGGGTACAAACCGGAATAAGCCATTCACTGAAGAGCAGCCTGCTTTCTGTTGACTCGCCGAAATAGCCATTACCGAGGAGGATCGCACAATCGTAAGGTTCCCGGCTGAAGTCAACCGTGTCGAAGTCCATCCAGACGCTGGCAATTTCGATTTTCGGCTTCGCATGGTTCTCGCGAAAAGATTTAAGCACATTCAGAAGCCATCGCATCGTCAGGGAGCTTGGTGCTTTGAGTCGCAGAAGGTGGTTTTCACTTTTAAATGCGCGACAGGCCCACTCAATATTCGAGAAACTCTCGCTAAGCTGACCGGCCAGAATACGCCCGGCGTCGCTGACCTCCACTCTCGGCCCCTGTCGTTTAAACAGCTCGCAGTCGAACCACATTTCAAGCGTCTGGACATGCCTGCTGACCGCTCCCGGCGTGATATTCAGGACTTCAGCCGCTTTACTGAAGGAGTTCAGCCGTGCGGCAACTTCAAACGCGCGCAGCGCATACAGTGGCGGTAAAGACATACGTTCCCTTTCTGTAAGGTGTAATCATGCAGTTTTTGTATTATCGGCACACGGTGACGTTTCATCCCATTCCTCAGCCGGAAACGCCAGCAGCAATTCCCTCAGCAGGGACTCAAGCTGCGCGCGTTGCGCGTCCGACAAGTTGCTCAGTAGCGCATTCTGCGTTTCCGTGTGCACGACCAGCGCCTGTTCGATACGAGCCTGCCCGCGCGGCGTCAGGCTGACGAGCGAGCTGCGCTTGTCATCGGGATCGGCAATCCGCGTGATAAGCCCTTGTTGTTCAAGACGGTTGAGCCGGTTCGTTATCGCCCCTGAGGTGATCAACAGCGATGTATACAGCTGCGTGGGCGAAAGGCAGTACGGCTCCCCGGCGCGACGCAGCGTGGCGAGGACGTCAAACTCGCCCTCGCGAAAGCCAAACTGCGCCATCGCCTCCGCCCATTCTTTTCCAAGATGCTTCATCAGCCGGAGCATTCGGCCAAAAATTTTCATCGACGAGGCGTCCAGCTCCGGCATGGCGCGGCCCCACTGGCCGACGACGAAATCTACATGGTCTTTCATTTTCACCTCTAATGGGGTGGGTATTTATCCTGTTGTGCGGTACATCTTACGCAAAAACACATTTTATCTTAACGTTAAGATAAATGCTCGCGGCGATTTGCCCGGGCAATTCACACCCGAAAAGGATTCCATGTTGAAACGCACATCGCCATTACTCTTCGCCGTTATCGCTTTCATCGTCGGGCTGAACCTTCGCCCCATTCTGGCCTCGGTTGGACCACTGTACCCGTGCTGCAGCGCGAAGCGGGGCTGACCGCGACGCAATTTAGCCTGCTGACCACCCTGCCGGTGGCGATGATGGGACTCGCCGCCCTGTGTGGTCCCTGGCTTTTGGCCACAGTCGGCGCCGTACGGGGAATTATGTTCGGGCTGTTCATCCTGCTGGTAGCCTGCGGCTTTGTTGAATAAATCAGATTTCGGGTAAGTCTCCCCCGTAGCGGGTTGTGTTTTCAGGCAATACGCACGCTTTCAGGCATACCTGCTTTCGTCATTTTGTTCAGCGCTCGTACCAGGGCCAT